>CAVEKJ010000081.1:0-7273 GCA_963616205.1 Prevotella sp. | reverse complement strand
ATATGTGAATTTACAAGATTGGCAGGCTATAGAATAAATTTACCTTTCAAAGCTGGATACACTATATCAGACTTGACTTTTCACAATAATTCTGTTAAATTAGAAAAAATTGTAAATTCCATGAGGGAGTAGTTCGCACATCCGTGTGATTTGTCAACAGACCCGGTTTTTTCTGAAAAAACCTGGCAAATCTTAAAGAATGAGACTCATGTATGTTTTGTTATATTTTATTATAGCAGAGCATACATGGGTCTTTTTTATGTCATGCAGATAAGTGAATTTCCAAGTCATGGAAAATGAAAACAGAAAGTGAGAAAAAGAAAAATGGAAAATCTGGTAAACAGCTCACCCCTGATCCTTGTCTTAGTCTTTCTTGTGATCGGCTTTGCTTTCCTGATGAAAGGGGCGGACTTCTTTGTAGAAGGAAGTTCCAGTATCGCAAAACGCTTCAAAGTTCCACCGATCATCATCGGCCTTACCATTGTGGCAATGGGAACTTCTCTTCCGGAAACCGCAGTCAGTGTCACTGCGTCTCTGGTCAATAATAACGAACTTGCAGTCAGCAACGTAGTTGGTTCCAACATTTTTAACCTGATGGTGGTTGTTGGCGTCTGTTCCATCATGACGCCGATCCTGGTGCAGAAGGAAACGATCAAGAGAGATATTCCTTTTTCCATGATCTGTGCGTTTCTGCTTCTGGGACTTGGAATTCCGGGCCTTGGAGGCAGGAGCAGAATGACACTTGGCCACCTGGGCGGAATGATCCTGCTGGGATTTTTTGCGGGTTATATTGTGGCAATGATCCGGAGTGCAATGAAAGCCCGTGCAGCCGGAAAAAACGTGGAGATCGAGGGAATCGAAGAACTGGAAGAGGAGATCGGAATCCTTTCCCTGCCAAAGAGTATTCTTTTTATCGTTGGAGGTGCAGCGGCGATCGCTTTTGGCGGAGACCTGACTGTAGATGCTGCCAGCCGTATTGCCATTGACTTGGGAATGAGCCAGACCCTGGTGGGACTGACCATTGTTTCAATCGGAACATCCCTTCCGGAGCTTGTAACCTCCGTGGTTGCAGCCAGAAAGAACGAAGTGGATATGGCTGTGGGAAATGCGGTAGGTTCCAATATTTTCAATATCCTTATGGTCCTTGGAATCGCGTCTGCGATCAACCCGGTAGGGCTGATCCGTGAGAATATCATTGATATTGTAATTTTGGTTGTGTTCTCTCTGATCGTATGGATCTATGCAGCAACGAAGCGTAAGATCAGCCGGAAAGAGGGAATTTCCATGGTATGCCTGTATCTGATCTATGCTGGATATATCATATGGAGATAATAAAATGAACCAGAAAAAAGTACAGATAAAAAAGACTCTTGGTCAGAAAACAGAAGATCAGTTAATGAAATATATCCTGGATAATCAGATTACGATCGGTGGGAAAATCCCGAATGAATTTGAGCTTGCGGAGATATTCGGAGTTGGAAGAAGTACAGTACGTGAAGCGGTGAAAGGCCTGGTGAGCAGGGGAATTCTTGAGGTACGGCGGGGAGACGGAACCTATGTGATCAGTACTGTTTATATGGAAAATGATGTTCTGGGATTTGGCCAGATCAAAGACCGATATCAGCTGGCACTGGATCTTTTTGACGTAAGGATTATGCTGGAACCGGAAATTGCGGCCTGGGCGTGCAGGAAGGCAACGAAGGAAGAGATTGTGAAACTCAGGCAATTATGTGACGAGGTTGAGTTTCTGTACAAGCAGGGGCATAATCATATT
Source organism: Prevotella sp. (assembly GCA_963616205.1). Lineage (GTDB taxonomy): Bacteria > Bacillota > Clostridia > Lachnospirales > Lachnospiraceae > Blautia_A. The sequence goes on along the minus strand of CAVEKJ010000081.1, from coordinate 5,499 downwards.
CAGAAAGATATCGAGTTTCATAATTATCTGGCGAAACTCAGCGGAAATATGGTAATAGAACGATTGCTTCCGGTGATCAATACCTCCGTCGTGATATTTGCCAGCATAACTTACAGAAGTCTTATGCAGGAAACCCTGGATACCCACAGGGCGATCGTTACATCCATTGAGCACAGAGATCCTGTTGGGGCAAAATGTGCCATGAGCATGCACCTGACCTATAACCGCCAGGTGATCATGGAACTCCTGGAAAAAAGAAAAAAAGGTATCCGGGTTAAAAAGACAGATCTGTAAATACGTCTGATGTATATGAGCATATAAAAACGTTTATAAAGAGAATATAGTAAAAATGGACAAAAACAGGCAGAGGATATGCAGATATCCCTGCCTGCTTTTTTTGCTTTTTGCCCAAAAATAATTATATACATCATATGTATTGAAAGTCAAAAATCCAGTTGCTATAGTGTAGCCATGATCAAGCAAGGCGCCAGAGATAAAAAACAACACTGCTGTTCAGAATAAGAGATAAGAACAGCAATAACAAACACATATTCATCAGGAGGAATTATTATGAGTGACTTTGTTGCTTCCCCGGAAAGACTGGTTATAGGTGCGCTTCTGGGATTTGCGGTATTGTTATTTTTGATCATCAAGGTTAAAGTACAGCCTTTTATTGCGATCATGTCATCTGCACTGATCATAGGTCTGGTGGTAGGAATGCCATTTGATATGATCACAGATACACTGGCGGAAGGTGTTGGCACGACACTGCAGACAATTGCAATACTGATCGGCCTGGGTTCCATGTTTGGAGCGATCTTACAGGTATCCGGTGGTGTTGAAGTGATCGCAGATACTTTATTGAAAGTATTTGGCGAGAAAAAAGCACCCTGGGCACTTGGAATTACCGGCCTGATCGTCGGAATGCCTGTATTTTTTGAATCCGGACTTCTGATCCTGATCCCGGTTGCCTTTGGTATCGCGAGAAAAACAGGAAAATCCGTATTCTGTTATTCCATCCCGCTGCTGGCAGGCCTTGCAATTGGTCACGCCTTTGTACCGCCTACACCAGGACCGGTACTGGTAGCAGAGATGTTAAATGTAGAACTCAGTTATGTTATTATTCTTGGAATTATCATCGGAATACCGGCGATGATCCTGGCAGGACCTGTATTTGGAAAATTCACAGGAAATAAATTTCACTGTGATGTTCCGGCATCCTACCTGGAGAATGAGAAAGAAGCACACGAGAAAAATACAGGAAAAAGACCAAATTTCTGGCTGATCGTATGCATTATCCTTCTTCCACTGTTTCTGATCATTTTAAATACGTTATCTTCCGTGATCCCGTTTATGAAACCGGCACAGCCGCTGCTGGAATTCCTGGGAACTCCGGTTATCGCACTGTTGCTTTCTACGATCTGTGCCATGCTGTTCCTGGGTCTGCCTGGAGGATTTGATATTAAAGAAATCACAAATATCATGACAAACTCCTTACATTCCTGTGGAAATATCATTCTGCTGATCTCAGGAGGCGGAATGCTGAGATTTATCCTTCAGAATTCAGGAATCGGAGAATTGTTCGGAAACTTTGTCGGAGGATTACCGCTGCCGATGGTACTGGTAGCTTTTCTGGTAGCTGCAGCAGTGCGAGTTTCGGTTGGTTCAGCTACGGTATCCATGACCATGGCAGCAGGTATTATTGCTTCCATGCCGATGATCTCAGGACTTTCACAGTTACAGCTTGCCACACTTACCATTGCTATCGCAGCAGGCGGAACTGCATTCAGCCATGTGAATGATTCCGGATTCTGGCTGCACAAATCTTTATTTGAGGTTGATGAAAAGACGAACTTAAAAACATGGACAGTTATGGAAACAATTGTGGGATTAGTCGGAATTGTCGGAGCAACGATCGTATGGTTCGTTGTTTCATAAATAAAAGGAGGAAAACATCGTGAATTTAAAAAGTCAGGAAATGCGTAAATTGGCTCCGGAATTAGATCCGTTAAGGATCGGGACCGGATGGAAAAAAGAAGATCTTGGAAAACCGCAGGTTATGGTTGAGAGCACTTATGGAGACAGCCATCCGGGAAGCGGTCATCTGAATATACTGGTGGAAGAAGTCAGAAAAGGAGTGGCAGAAGCCGGTGGTTTCGGAGCACGCTATTTCTGTACAGATATCTGTGACGGAGAAAGCCAGGGAACAGACGGGATCAATTACAGTCTGGCAAGCCGTGAGATGATCGCAAATATGATCGAGATCCATGCCAATGCCACACCGTTTGATGCAGGCGTCTATCTTTCCAGCTGTGATAAAGGAATGCCGGGAAATCTCATCGGACTGGCAAGAGTGGATATTCCTTCCGTTGTAGTTCCGGGCGGAACTATGAATGCAGGATCGGAAATGCTGACACTGGAACAGCTTGGAATGTACAGCGCAAAATATGAGCGCGGTGAGATTGATGAGGCAAAACTGGACTGGGCGAAATGCAATGCCTGCCCGAGCTGCGGAGCATGTTCTTTCATCGGAACAGCATCTACCATGCAGATCATGGCAGAAGCACTGGGACTTGCACTTCCGGGAAGCGCACTGATGCCTGCAACAAGTCCGGATCTTCTTGCTTATGCGAGAGAAGCAGGAAGACAGGCTGTAAAACTGGCGCAGACAGAACATATGCGGCCAAGCGATATCGTCACAATGGAAAGTTTTGAAAACGCGATCCTGGTCCATGCCGCAATTTCGGGAAGCACAAACTGTCTCCTGCATATTCCGGCGATCGCTCATGAGTTTGGAATCGAGATCACAGGAGATACTTTTGACCGCCTTCACAGAAATGCAAGGTATCTTCTGGATGTCCGTCCGGCAGGAAGATGGCCTGCAGAATGCTTCTACTATGCAGGTGGTGTGCCGGCCATCATGGAAGAGATCAAGCAACATCTTCATCTTGATGTGATGACCGTAACCGGAAAAACTCTCGGAGAAAATCTGGATGATCTGAAAAAGAACGGATTTTATGAGAAGTGTGACAGGTGGCTGCAGGAATTTAACCAGAGATACGGAATCAAGATTTCAAAAGAGGACGTTATCCGTCCATATGACAAAGCGATCGGCACAGATGGAAGCATCGCAGTTCTGAGAGGAAATCTTGCACCGGAAGGCGCAGTTATCAAACACACTGCCTGCCCGAAAGAAATGTTTAGATCCGTTCTCCGCGCGAGACCTTTTGACAGCGAAGAAGAATGCCTGGATGCCGTTCTGAAGCACAAGGTTCAGAAGGGAGATGCGGTATTTATCCGCTACGAGGGTCCAAAGGGAAGCGGAATGCCCGAAATGTTCTACACATCTGAGGCGATCAGCAGCGATAAAGAACTGGGAAAAAGTATCGCGCTGATCACAGACGGAAGATTTTCGGGAGCTTCCACAGGCCCGGTGATCGGTCACTGCAGCCCTGAGGCAGTGGACGGCGGCCCGATCGCACTGGTAGAAGAAGGGGATCTGATCGAGATCGATGTGATGGAGCGGAAGCTGAATATCATCGGAATTGCAGGAGAGAGAAAAACTGCGGAAGAAATTGATGAAATCCTGAAAGAACGCCGTAAAAACTGGAAGCCAAGAGAGCCGAAATATAAAAAAGGCGTGCTGAGACTTTTCAGCCAGCATGCAGCAAGTCCCATGAAAGGTGCATATCTGGAGTATTGATCAGAAGAGGAATGGATTATGTTTCAGAAAGAAAAGAAAAAACAGAAATTTATAACCCTGGGTGAGATCCTGCTGCGCCTGACCCCTCCGGACTGTGAAAAGATCCGGATGGCAGATCGTTTTGAGGCAAGATACGGGGGAAGTGAGGCTAATGTAGCCGTATCCCTGGCTAATCTGGGGATAGACAGCACATATTTTACCGTTGTTCCGGATAACAGTCTTGGAAAAAGTGCGGTGCGGATGCTGAAAAGCAATGATGTGGACTGCACACCTGTGATCTTCAGCACACCGGAAGAAACTCCAAGTCACAGACTGGGAACCTATTATCTGGAGAGCGGCTACGGAATCCGCCCAAGTAAGGTTATCTATGACAGGAAACACAGTGCTTTTGATGAATTTGACTTTAAACAGATTAATCTGGAAAAACTGCTGGACGGATATACATGGCTGCATTTAAGCGGAATTACCCCGGCCCTTGGAACCAGACACAGAAAAATGATCATGGATTGTCTGAAGATCGCAAAGAGGAAGGGAATGACAGTCAGCTTTGACGGAAATTTCCGCAGTACCATGTGGGGCTGGGAAGAGGCAAGGGAATTCTGTACCGCATGCCTGCCTTATGTGGATGTGCTGATGGGAATCGAACCGTATCATCTGTGGAAGGATGAAAATGACCACAGCGCCGGAGATGTAAAGGATGATATCCCGTTCCAGCCGGATCTGGAACAGCAGGAGAAGGTTTTTGAGGCATTTGTGAAGAGATATCCGAACCTGAAATGTATTGCCAGACATGTACGTTATTCACCCAGCTGCAGCGAAAACAGCCTGAAAGCGTATTTATGGTATAACGGACAAACTTATGAGAGCAGAAAGCTGACCTTTCATATCCTGGACCGTGTAGGTGGCGGAGATGCATTTGTCAGCGGGATCATTTATGCACTGATGCAGGATTATACGCCGGAAGATATCGTGAATTTCGGAGTGGCGGGCAGTGCGATCAAGCATACTCTTCACGGAGATGGAAATATTACAGATGATGTTTCGCTGATCCGGCATGTGATGCAGATGAATTTTGATATTAAGAGGTAGTTGAGAGATAGAAGGAGAAGATTTTTTATGGAAAATATGATCGAGGAATTTCAGAAACTTGGTGTGGTCCCTGTTGTAGTTCTGGAAGACGAAAAAAATGCACTTCCTCTTGCTGAGGCTCTTGTTAAGGGCGGACTTCCCTGTGCAGAGGTGACATTCCGCACAGAGGCAGCCGCAGAAAGCATCCGTCTCATGTCAGAAAAGTATCCGGAGATGCTGGTAGGAGCCGGGACTGTACTTACCACACAGCAGGTAGATCTTGCAGTGGAAGCCGGTGCCAGATTTATCGTAAGCCCGGGATTTGATCCGGAGATCGTAGATTACTGTCTGGAAAAAAATATTCCGGTTTTTCCGGGATGTGTTACTCCGTCAGAAGTTGCACAGGCTGTAAAACGTGGATTAAAAGTAGTGAAATTTTTCCCGGCAGAGCAGGCCGGCGGAATTGCCATGATCAAAGCAATGGCCGCACCTTACCATAATATTCGCTTCATGCCCACAGGCGGGATCAATCCGGCAAACCTGAAAGATTATTTATCCTGTGATAAAATTCTGTGCTGTGGAGGAAGCTGGATGGTAAAAGGAGATATGATCCGAAATGGAGAATTCGAAAAAATCAGGGATCTTGTAAAAGAAGCGAAAGAATCTGCAGATGCGATCCGAGGTAAATAAATGAAAGAGCTAATCCCCCAGCTATGCTGGGGCGAATA
>CAVEKJ010000080.1:0-7277 GCA_963616205.1 Prevotella sp. | reverse complement strand
CTGCCAAACTGCTCCGTAAAAAACATTCCAAATATAATTTCAATCAAAAACAGAATCCCTATTACTCTTAAAACCTCTTTATGGATACTTCCCTTTACATATTGTTTCTTTTTCTGCATATATATTTTCCCCAATTCATTTCTTGTTTCCTGATCTGATATTTCCTTTTTCTTTTTAACGATCCAATATATCTGTCCATCCGAAATATCCATCTTTACAATACAAACGACACGAGGCTGCCCCACTAAAAATTTCAGGCTATTAATTCCAAGCTTGTTATCTTAGTGTGACAGCCGCGCATCAGTCACTTCTTTATTAATTTTTCAAAAATATTTTAATTATTTATTCAGGAAATACTTGCTTTCTCCATAAAGTTTCGCAGGATTATAACCAATTCCGAGTTCTTTATACATATATTCTACAGACTCACGCAGTCCTTTTAATTCCAGCTCACGACCTTCTTCAATTGTATAACCGGAAAGTGGAAGCTCAATCTCAAGGTCAATGGTATCAAGTCCTTCTGGGGCCTCTTCTCTTAAAATATCCATGATTGCCTTGCAATCCACATTTCCTGCTCCAATTGCAGTACCAAGTGAATGTGTTCCATCCGGATCAGCAAATACACGGTTATCGCAGAAATGTACACAATAGCAGTATGGTGCCATCTTACGTACGCAGTCTGCAATACCTTCCATAACCATAAGTGAATTGATGGTATCACAGCATGCGCCGATCAGCGGGTGATTTAATTTTTCCACAAGCCAGATTACTTCATCTGCAAACAGGTCACAGTGATTCTCGATTGCGATCTTCATACCATATTTTTCAATGAGCGGAATGTTCTCTTCAAATTTATTGTAAATCTCAACAAGCTGTGTCATTACAGATGGTGCCAGACAGGAATGTGAAGATTTCTCCGGATGCTCTACATCTGTGCTGTATTTTACAAGCTTGCAGCCTAATTTATGGGCAATATGTAAAGATTCCTCTACTGTACAGTTAACACGTGGATCGGAAGGTGCATTGAAAGAAATATTCAGCTCCAGTTCAATTCCTGCATCCTCCGCGATCTTGCGGCATTCTGCCAGATGCTCATCGGAAGTATCATTCTGGATATCTACCAGCGTAATGTGAAGTACATCAAGTCCCACATCCTCTGCAATTTTTACAAGATCTTTAAAGGTTGCTACCTGTTCAAATGCATGGTGCTCACCATATTCCTGAAATCCCCAGCTCTCACCGAAACCGGAAAGATGTAATGTATAGCTGTGCATTCCAATTTTAAATTTTCTGTCGTGATTCTTGATCATTTTTTTATCCTCCTCATGATAAATTATTTTTCCTGTTCACAGATATCGTTTTTCACTCTTTACTGATTTCCTAATTTTTTGCAGTGCTCTACAGATACCCTTACAAATTCTTCATACATGGCATCAAATCCCATGGATTCGATTTTCTCCAGTGCAGTTACAGTTGCACCACCCGGAAGTCTGAGTGCAGTCTCAAGTTCTTTAAGACTTAAGTCAGAAGACAGGATCATCTCTGCACTTCCTTTCATTGTCTGTGCAAATAACCGAACTGCTGTTTCCGGATCTAATCCATATTTTGCAGCCTCTTTTACCATTAAGTTTGAAATATGGTAAAAGAATCCAGGCGCTGAACCATTAAACGGAAGAATTTCTGCCATTTTTCCATCTGGGATCTCTTCTACCGCACCGCACTGACGAAGAATTGATGTTACCTGTTCCACATCCTCATCTGTACAATTTTTGTTACGTGATACTGCAAATGCTCCGCATCCTACCTGAGAACTCATATTTGGCATGCAGATCACAACCTTGCAGTCTTCGCCAAGATGTTTTGTATACCATGGCTGCTCTACACCTGTTACAACTGTTAACATCAACTGTCCCGGACGGTAACATGCTTTTAACTCATCGATGATAAGGCCGACTACCTTTGGTGTTACACCTAAAACTAACATTTCTGAATTGTTTACAAGCTCTGTCATGCTGTGAAAAGTCTTATAACCTTTTGCTTCATAAGTTTTGAGGACTTCATCATTGATATCATAGATACCAATTTCAGAAGGATCATAATCCTTATTTAATTCTGCTCCCCTGTGCATTGCACGAATAATATTTCCCGCTGCAATAAACCCATAACGTAACATAAGTTCTCTCCTCCATATTTATATTATTGTTTTAATATATTTCTCTGTAATTTCCTTACACCATTCCATGTGCTCCTCTGAAGGACTTTCCACAGAAGAAAGCTGATAGGGAATTCCGAGTTTCCGGTAGGTATCGGTTCCCAGCCGATGGTAAGGCAAAAGCTGTAAATGATCTACTCCCGGCAGATCTGCAAGAAACTCTCCAAGGCTTTTCAGCTCTTCTTTTGAATCATTGATTCCCGGAACCAGGGGCCTGCGGACAATTAACTTTGTACCGCTTTTTTCTGCCCCTGCCTGTTTCAGATTTTCAAGTATCTTCTCGTTGGATACTCCTGTATATCTTTTATGCAAGTCAGAATCCATCAATTTTAAATCCACAAACGCAGTATCGGTATTTGCTAAAATTGACTCAATATCACTCCATTTCCCATAAAAAGATGTTTCAATGCAGGTATTGATTCCTTCCATACATGCTCTCTTCACCAGGCTGGAGACGAATTCCGGCCAGACGAGGATTTCTCCGCCTGAAACCGTCATTCCGCCGCCTGAATGAAAGTAAAATGGAATATCTTTTCGAACTTCTTTCAGCACCTCTTCAACCGTCATGACGGAACCGTAAGTAATGCTTCCATCTAGCGTTGACTGAATTTCTTTTCTGTGGCTCTCAGGTGTTGAACACCATTGACAGCGCAGTGGACAGCCTTTCATAAAGACAACTGTCCGAAGTCCGTCACCATCAAAAATCGAGCTTTTTTCAATACGAAGTACGGTTCCCCGCAGATTCATATTTTCATAATTCTGATAGTCCATTCTGCTGCTCTCTTATCCCCAGCACTCAATCTCTGTACGCTGGATAATATCATTCTGGATATCTCTTCCAAGTTCTACAAAGAATGCAGTATATCCAGCAACTCTTACCAGAAGGTCTCTGTGTTTTTCAGGATGTTTCTGTGCATCCAGCAGAACTTCCGGATCGATAATATTGTACTGTGTATGATAAATATCAAGGGTACACTGTGTTTTCAGTAAAACCATCATATTATTCAGTCCGCGTTCACCTTCTAATAGTTTTGGATCGATCTTGAGATTCATCTGTGTTCCCTGTGTAAAACGTGCATGAGGAAGGTTGCTGATGGATTTTAACAGTGCTGTCGCACCATTTACATCGGTTCCTCCTGTTGCACCAATGCCATCGGCAAGTGGAGTCCATGCCTTACGTCCTGACGGAAGCGCTCCAACGCTCTGGCCGATTGGCACATTGCCGGATACAGGAAGCATGCCAGCCGTTAATTTACCAAACGGTGACTGATACTGTTCGATCTGGTCTACCAGATAATTGTAAATTTCTCCTGCACAAAAGTCTGCCTTCGGGTCATCATTTCCATATTTTGGAGCTTCCATACACATCTTGTGGATTTCTTCGTAGCCCTCGAAATCTGCATCCAGTGCCTTGCAAAGCTCGTCCATAGTTAATTTCTTTTCATCATAAACAAGATATTTGACATCTGCAACAGAGTTGATGATATCTGCCTGTCCGATGATATTGATTCCATTTCCGACATTGAACTCTGCTCCGCCATTTGCATAATCCTTGCCAACTTCCATACAATGTGGATATGTCAGGGAAAGTGCAGGTACCGGACGATAGTTTTCACTGAGGTAATCCAGATAGGAATTCATCGTCGCCATGGTATGTACGAAATAGTCAATCTGTTTTTTGATCGCAGCCATAAAGTCATCAAATGTTTTAAATTCACGGGGATCGCCGGTTTTGATGGAAATCTGTTTGCCTGTTTTTCTGCTTTTTCCATTTGTCATAACCATATCTACAACGCCGCCCATGCTCACTTCACCAATATCGGTATAGGATTTTAAACGTCCCTCAAGGTTTGTCTCTACGCAGCCACATGGTGTCCAATCCCATGCCTGTGACAGCGGGATTCCCTTATTCAAAAGCATTTTGATTCCTGCATCATCATGATAAACTGCCGGCATGGTACGTCCCATACGAATACATTCCGCTGCTTTTCTGAGGAAAGAATCCGGGTTTTTGGAAATGCTATAGCGGACTGTCATATTCGGCTCTTTTAAAGCAGTATCTTCCGTTGCCTGGATCGTCATGTAAGACAATTCATTTACTGCATCATTTCCATACTGGTCAATACCTCCGGCGCAAACCTGCACAGTCATATTGTAACCAGCAGAGAAAGCTGCACTTTCTCCATCCTGGAATAATCCCATTTCTGCGATCTTGATCCAGAAGCAATCCATCAGCTCCTGTGCTTCATCCTCAGTCAGGGTGCCATCTGCAATATCTTTACGATAGTAGTCAATTAAATACTGATCCATACGTCCCAGGTTGTAAGAAGAAGCATTCTGTTCCATAAAAATACAGAATTCATAAGTAAGCATACTCTGTAAAGCTTCATAAAAGTTACGTGGCGGGTTTGCCGGAACATGGCGGTTTACCTCTGCGATCTTAAGCAGCTCTGCCTTACGTGTCTCATCTTTTTCCTCTGCTGCCATCTTTTCTGCCAGATCTGCATGACGATTTGCCAGCGCAATGATTCCCTCTGCGGAAATGATCAGTGATTTATAAAAAATCATCTGTTTTAAGACATCTTCTCCTGCTGCATCATCCAGTGCTGCCAGTTTTTCTTCTGCTTCTTTTTTAATGCCGTTAATTCCTTTTTTTAATAAAGTACGCCAGCCCGGTGTATTCTCCCCATATCCACGGACAAATTTTTTATCCACATACAGCATACCGCCATCACGCATTGTTCTTACATCTTCCGGCATCATTGCATTCCAACGGTCAAGTACACATTTTCCTCTCCAGTATGGTGCAACTTCTTCCATAAAAAGTTTCTTATTTTCTTCTGAAAGATAAAACGGATCGTATTTACGTGTGCTGATCGTATCCAACTCTTTCTCAATAACGGAACAAGCGGAATCCGGATTTAAAATACCTGCACGTGGTTTAAATGCAACGCCGCCAACCAGAAGCTCATGATCCTGAATGAAAATCGGTTTATTCTCATACACATTTTTCATGGCTGTTGCTTTCTGGATCTGCCACGGCTGTCCTTCCGTTGCTTTAAATCCCTGTGTTACATAGTAGGCATCAAGAATATCCATCTCAACGCGGTGGGACATATAATTATCCCTTAATGCCTGAATTCTTTCCATATAGGCTTTTGACATGTTTGATCTCTCCTTCTTTTTTGTTAATAATTAAACGCATTTATTGTTATTTTTACTATTAACTAAGATAATTTTGTTTTTGCTTTTGTACTGTTTTTATACTTCAAAGAGGTCTCCGGAGCAAATAACTGGCAGACAATTCCGCCTATAAGCAGGATCACCAGACAAACACTAAGGGTTCCATACACTCCAGCTTTCTCTACAAGGATTGGAAGTAAAAACGTTCCAGCTGCGGCTCCAATCCTGCTGAATGCGATAACAATTCCCACGCCAGTTCCTCTTACACGGTCATCAAATAATTCCGGAGGATATGGATTTTCCATTACAACTGCGATTGACATTACCAATGCATAAATACAGAAAGAAACTACTGTTACACCAATCGGTGCTGTTCGTCCTAAGATCATAACTCCCAGTGCAATTGCAGAAATATAAAATGTTGAAACAAGGAAGTGTCTTCGTGAAATATTGTTGCATAACCATGTTCCAAGGAATGCACCCGCCATACAGAAAACATCATATAAAATACTTGAAGTGTTGGCATCTCCCATATTCAGCTGTGCAACTAATATTGGTAAGAAAATTCCCACTCCAAAATACGGAAATACCTGACAGGCATAAAAAACGCCTCCAACAAGTGTATTTTTCCGGTACTTTGGTGAAAATAATTCCTTTACAGAAACCTTTTCCGCTGCCTGTTTCCTATCCTCTACTACAACGCAGTATCCATCCCCGAGCTGTTTCTGGATCATCTCATCTGCTTCTTTTTTCCTTCCCACAGAAGCCAGCCATGTCGGTGATTCCGGAACACCCATCAGAATTCTCACAACTGCTGCAATTCCGCCAGGAATGAGGGAACTCATGAAAATAATATGATAGTCTGTTGACATATTTCCCATAATAAGTCCTGCAAAAAACGAAGCAACATAACCAAATGTCCAGAAAATAATGAAACGGCTCAGATATACAGGTCCTTCTTTTACTGAAAACCACTCTGAAATGATTGTGGTTCCAACCGTATAATCAACTGCAATACAAAGTCCGATGCAGATACGGAGTATCATGAGAACCCCGACACTGGATGTAAACATCTGAAACACGGATAAGATGGAAAAAAGTGCCATGTCCAGAATCAGCAGCTTGCTTCTTCCGATCTTATCTGCAATATTTCCAACCACAAGACTTCCTGCAAGTCCTATCAAAGTTCCAGCTCCAAGTAAACCTACCCAAAATGCATTCAGCCCTAGTTTATCCTGTGCCTGCGTCACTGCCGTTCCTGCAATCCCCAAAGCATAACCACAGGCGATCTGCCCCAAAATTGTACAAAGATATAACTTTAAATGAAATTTTGTAAGCGGAGCCTCTTTGTAATTTTTACTCATACCTTCTCCTCCTTCGTAAGCATCTCTTTCTTTTGTTAAAATAATAACACTACTTTGGCCTATTGTGAAATATCTAAGGTAAATACTACTATTTAAAGAATGAATAGTAGCATATAAATTGTTGAATTTAACCATTACATCTGACCGTTTAGAATCTCTTTTACGTACTCAAGGGCAAAAGAATCCCCTGAATACGGAAATATTTCTGTATCCAGGGGATTCTTTTACTTGTTCCACTCTGCAAACGCTTTGATCTCTTCAATAAATTTCTCCACCACAGGGGAATTGGGGATGTTTCTTCGCCAGGCTACTACGGTGTTGGAGGTGATCTCCGGGTAGAGTCTTCGCTGTACCAGAAGGTCTTTCCGCCAGTATCGCTCGGCACCTTCGATGGAAACGGGATAGCCTGCGCCGGAAAGGGCCAGGACTCCGGCGTTGGTTCCAAGATTGCTGGTGTAGGCGATGTGAAGCCGGTTGAAATCTTTTCCAAACCAGTTGGCAAGTTCGCTCTGGACTCC
>CAVEKJ010000079.1:0-7319 GCA_963616205.1 Prevotella sp. | reverse complement strand
TCCCTCAACCGTGCAATTGTTATAAACAACTTTTTCAGAACTTTTTACTGCTACAAAATTGGCAGACACATCTGTGAGATCTGTGCCTATGATGTTGCATTTTAAAACGCGTCCGCTGTCGCCTTGCGTTACTTCCACTGTCTGCCTGATTCCTTCACTTGTAAGATCGAGCACTATTGTTTTATTTACCATTTCTACCTCCTAATCTATCAGACCTGTGATAATCCCATTTTCAACGACAATTCCAGCGTTATCTGCTGTCCAGCCTGTTGATGTTTTTGTTATTTTTTTTACGTACTGAATAGTTCCGGAATAACCTCCATCTATTTTTACATTCGAAATTTTCTTGTTATGCATATCAAGATCACAAACGATATTTAACGCATTCCCTGTCAGTCCTACATACTTTCCTTTTGTGTAAACCATAATCGGGGTGTACGCTGATCCATCACTGTTTCTTATGCCCCAGAACATGTAATCTCCGTCATCCAGTTCGAAGGTAAGACCCGTCACATCTTCATTATCGTGCAGATTGTTTGATCCAACCCTTCCCGTTTTGATATTATTGTTTACGATTTTCATTGTTGCGTTCGCAATTTCAATTGAATCGCTGCCAGATAAATTTTTTAACGTTGCGTTATTTGCAACAAATTCTCCTGTATTCAGATTCCAGTAATTTCGTCCTGTCTGATCTGCTAACAGTCCAGTTACTATTGTATCTGCGATCATTCCTGCTGCTGTAATCGCTGTTGTCCAATCCCAATCCTTGCCGTCGGCTGTTCTTCGCTTGCTTATCATCAGCCCCTGTGTTCCAATCGCAAGCGCTCCATAGGTCTCGCTGCTTTCGTCCAGATTTTCAAACAAGACGGCCATAACATCCTGCTTCTTTGCAACATTATATTGTGCTCTTAAGCTTGTCATGGATCCATTGATAAAACCTTTGATTTTTTCTGCAACAACTGAACCGTCAGAGCGTATTGCTTCATCAATCTTGCTGATACTGGCAGCAACGTCATCAAAATAATTTGATTGTTTTTCAAAGTCTCCCAAAACTACGGATGTTACTTTTTTCTCAATACAGTCATACTTCATCTCTATAACTCTTGCATCTGTATCAATATCCAGTTTACAATGCCGGCAGTGGATCGTATCGCCAAGTGATACATCCTCTAACACTGCATAGTCTTTATACAGTTCTGTATTCTGCAAAAGTATCATGTCAGCCTCGATCGTAACCGTCGGCTCATCTAACCCAAGGTCAAACTGTTCTTCGCATGCTGTTCTTAATGCTTTATCTAGTTCTTCCTGGTTGTTGCATAATGTCCAATTGTTTTCTATCGCTTCTTGTATTTCTTCCTGCTTTTCTTCTTCGCCTTTTGCTTTGAGATCGTCAATCTCTTTTAGGATTTCGTTTCTTTTTGTCTGGAGTTCGTCTATTTGTTCTTCATATTCTTTTTGCGTGATTTTGTTCATTTTATATTTTCTTTCAACCTGCCGCCGACTTACTCCGTTGGCCACCAGTTCGGCTTCTAATTTTGACAGTTCTTCCATGTTTTCCTGTTCTTTTTCGGTATCTTTCATCCTGATATTTTCAAACGTCATGGTGGCTGTTTTTACTGTCGGATAATTATTAATCCGTGGTGAATCAACGTATCCATGATCTGACATCGTTACCCCGTCATATCCTTTTGGATAAATTCTTGTTACGACATCTCTTGTATCTACTTCCTCTGTCAATCCATCCGCTTTGATGTTTTTCCCGTATCTCAGTTCAACGCCATAATCACCGCCAACTCTTTTATTGATGATCACTGTATAATTATCAAACAGAATTTCGCCGCCCCATCGGTTAATGAACGAATTGTCATCATCGCCGTTGATAGCTTCGATCAGATTCATGTATTCATAATATGCGATCGATGCCCAGGGAATATCAGAACTTGCAGAGTACTTATTGTTTACTGCTGTCATGATATCCAGTGCTTCCTGTCCGTTTTTCATTGTTGGCCGGACATCTACAAGAAAACAATCATCCTTTGCATCCATGAAGATCGGCTCAAGTGTTGCCGTTATCTGTGAATCAGATTTCTCTTTTGTTTTGATTCTGAATAATTGATCGCCGTTAAAGCTTGGCATTTTAACAACGGCTTCGTCTTCAATATATTTCCACCTTCCGCCTGCATCGATCGGGTGTGATAACTCAGCTGTCCATGATCCATTCAAAACAATATTCAAAACTGCCTTTGACGGCATCAGTGTCATATCTCCATTTTTTTCAAAACTCGTATTGTCGGGTTTGTAAATCTGTATCATATGCACCTCCAGTTCGGTATGACTTTCAGTCCGAATCCGTCTGTTATTCCAATTGTGTTATCTCCCTCTTGCAAGTACAGTTCCTGGTAATCTCCGGTAACTGATGTGTTCATCATTCGGCCGTCTTGCCTGTATGCGATCATAAGTTCTGTATCGATCGTAGCATTCTGGCCAACTTCTGCCGTGAACTGTTTTCCGTTGACTGTAAGTGTACATTTCCCATTTCCTGTAATCAGGAAAATCGGATGTGATATTGAATACGGATTATAAAGGATGTCCTGTGCGTCGTATTCATAAGTTCCTTCATTCAGATATTGATAACCATTGCATATAAATTCAACTTCAAATTCTCCAACTTGTTTTACTTCTCTTTCTGATTTGCCGATTGTGGTATGTTTTACTTTGTAAAAATACCCTGGCATGTCAGAAAGAATCAGGCGGTCATCCGTTTTATCCATAAGCCATCTGCGGGCTTTTCGATAGTGATCTTGCCACTTTGACGGATCACATGCAAAACAAAATGTAACCGTGATCGTAATGTCGTTGACCGTTCCATCATCGCTGTAAAGTGTCCCGTCTCTTCCCGGTATCTCTACCGTTTCATAATTGTATTCAGGTGCCGGGATTGCTGGCCGATCTTTGACCAGCACACCAGCTTCTGTATTTGTTTTCCCATTCCTTTTTATTAAATACATCCATCTTCCTTTCTTTGTCAGAGTCTGACAAAACTAACGGCCCTTGAATCTGTTTCTGGTGGTATGATTGTTATTTATGCCTTTTTCTGCTGTTTTTACGATGTATGCATCAAATTCCTGATTGCCTACCTGTACCGTCACGGCATTGTTCAGGTTGACACTGTTCCCAGTTGGCTGTAATCCGTTTAAATTTGTCGTGATGCCTGTATTCATCTGATCAGCGACACTTTGCATTGCATCTTTTACTTTATAGACATTCTTATCAATTCCTTTTGCAAGTCCTTCCATAAAGTCTGGCATCCATGTTTCATAATCTCTTAACGGTCCTTCATCTGGTCTCGAGAAATGTAACAGGCTCCTGATCTTTCCGGCTAATCCTTTCACACCTTGCACGATTTTATTGATGCCTGAAAAAATTCCGTTTTTCAAACCATTGATAAAATCAGATCCCCAGTGATACGCAGATTTTGCAAGGCCTAGAATAAATCCTTTAATTGTATTAAATGGTCCTTTCACAATTCCAGCTAATGTTGATACAGCTGTCTTGATTCCTGATCGCATCTTTGTAAATGCTCCAACTGCCACGCTCTTGATCGTACCTGTCACAGTTGTGATCACACTTCTTATTCCGTTGAACACTGTTGTAATGACTGTTTTAATTGCATTAACCACTGTTGTGATTGCTGCTTTAATTCCGTTCCATACAGTAGATATAAATGTTTTCACTGTATTGAACACTGTCATGATCACACTTCCTATTGCATTCACTGCACTAGATACAACGCTTTTCACAGTATTCCACACGTTTCCAAGAAATGTCGTGATCGTTCCCCAGTTTTTTATGATCGCGATTACCGCTGCGATCGCTGCGATCACTCCTGCTATGATCGGTAAAAGCGGTACAAGTGCCGTTGCTGAAAGTGTTGTAAATATCGTTATAATAGCGGCTATTGCTGGTGCTAATGTTGTAAACAATGCAACCAGCCCCGTAATTGCTATAATAACTGTCTGTATTGGTCCTGGTAATGATCCAAACGCTTGAGCTATGATTGATATAACGTTAACGATTGGCTGTAGAGCCGTAACAATCTGGGTTCCAATCGGAATCAGGCTGTCTTGCAGCTTCCTGAGTGCTGCTTCCCATTTCTCTCCAGGTGTCTGTTTGCTCATTTCTTTCGCTTTTCCTGTAACATTGTCGAAATCTGTGCCAACATCAAACAGTGCAACAGATGCATCAATACCAAGATCTTCGAACTGTGTGGATAGTGTGGATAACGTTTCTTGTTGTTCTTTCGGTGTCATCTTCTTCAAATCTGCCCCAACACTTGCGGCAACATCTTTCACTGTCGCTTTTCCTTTCTCCCATTCTCCAAATACTTTTTTTGTGTTTGTCGAAAAGTTGTTGATGTTTCCTTTAAAAGTTCCGTCTCCAAGACGTATCTGAAACTCTTTCAGGGCATCCGCCGCCTTATCGGTATTCATCGCACCGTTTTCCATACCATTTTTTAAAAGCTGAAACATTTCTTTTCCTGAATACCCGGCATTTTTAAAAAGTGGTGCGTATTCATTGATCGTGTCTGTAAAATCATCGGATGAATTTAATCCGTTTTTATATCCGGCGGCCAATAAATCCATCGCCTGCTTTCCTGTCAATCCAAAACTTTTCATCAACTTTCCAGCTGCAACTGTGTTTTCTTTGACATCTGTTCCTGTTCTTTCTGATATTGCTGCTAATTGTGATGTAATATTAGAAAGATCAGTATCGTTCAGATCTGACATGTTCTGCTTCACAGCAATAACCGCTTCGGCAGCTGCATTCGCGTCCTCTACAATTCCTTGCTCAAAAACTTCCTGTGCAACCTTTCCATATTCCTGTGCTTTCTGTTTGGATACGTCAAGGTTCGCTGAAATCTTTTGCTGTGCACTTTGCATGTCGTTTGCGGATTCTAGCGCACTTGTTCCAACTTCTTTGATCTTCTCACCGACTCCGCTCAGATTTTCAGCAGCCGTCATGATCGTTTGGGCATTTAGATTCTTGCAGATACCGCCAAGCTTCGACGATGTTGTTTCGCTCCCTTCCCCTAACTGCTCCAGTTTATTTTTTGTTGCGATAATTTCTCTTTGCAGTGCATTGTACTGTTCTGGATTGATCGGATTTCCAAATTCATCCGATACCTGCTTTGCTTCTGTCTTAAGGCTCGACAGTTTTGTTTTCGTTTCTGATATCTCTCTTTGCAGTTCGTTATATGCTTCGGTGTCGATCTCTCCAGCATCTTTCATATTCTGCTGTTGTTCTTTCAGTTCTTTTAGTTTCTCTTTTGTCTCCGATATTTCTTTCTGGATTGGATCATATTTTGCTTTCCATGCATCATAATTATCAGCTGACTTTGATACTTCGTCATTTGCTTTTTTCAGCATTTCCAGCTTGTTTTTTGTTTCCTCTGCTGCTTTTGCCAGCAATACCTGCTGTTGTCTCAGCAATTCTGTATTGTCAGGATCGAGTTTCAGCAAGCGATCGACATCTTTTAATTGTGCTTCCAGATTGCCGACACTGCTGTTAATCCCAGATAGTGCCTTATCTAATCCCGTAGCATCACCATTTAATTCAATCGTGATCCCTTTGATATTTCTTCCTCTTGCCATATATCCCTCAAAATGCATCAAAAAAAAGACACCTTCCGATGTCTTTTCCTCTTTGCTTTTATTTAATATTGAAAATGATGCATATGATCCACATCCACAAAACGGTCATAAATACACTAAAAAACCATGTTGCCAGAATATGAACATATTTCATACCTCCAGCCCAGTTAATGTTTCCTGTCATGGCTCTCATATACTTATCTTTGTTCACTCCGTAATATACACTGACTGGCCAAAATATGATAAGCATTAAAAAGATATATTTCCATTCGTATTTCTTCCCGTAATCTTTCCACAGGCATTTTCCTCTGGCTGAATAAAAGGCTTTATATTTTCCTTCGTCTATCAATCCGATCTTCTCCATAACGTTCCCTCCATATATCCATTATAGTATACGAATCATTATGAATCAATCAGAATCGGTCAAAATCCTGTTGTCCTGCTTTGTTTGGATAATCATAGTCATCATTCTTGTTTTCAACTGCCATATCCATAATCATTCCTATTGTAAGCGTCTCCAGATCGTTCATGGATAATCCGATCTGTACACATCTTAAGAGGAATAATGCTGTTGTAACTTCCCTGTCGATGTCACGTTCTTTTTTTTTGCGTGTTCCAACTGTTTGTTGTTCAGATTCCATAATTCGAAAATCTCCGGAAGAACCTGATAGATTGAAAAAGTATCAAACTGATCCAGCCATGCCCCGATATCGTCCGGCACATTTTCCGGGTTCGCATGCTTTGCCATGATGTACGCAATATTCTCAAACATTTCAAGGTTCTCAATCGGCAGATCATCTCCTTGTTTTTTCTTTTTGTCCATTGCTTTTTTCAGTTCCATCATATCCTTGAAAATATCTTTTCCAAAGATATTTCTGTACATTCTTGGGATTGCTGCACTGGATTTCAATCTGACATTTTTCCCGTCAATCTTGATCGTTTTTACCATTCACAAACTCCTTTACGCTGTTTCTGTTGGTGCTTCATATACTTGATCAAACCAGCCGTCGTATGTTGTTTTGTCTGTTTCATCTGTTGTCTTTGCTTTAACTCTTCCGTCAGACATTGGTGACACTGTCAGTGACAAAGTTTCCGTTTTTGGTTCGATCGTGTCTTCTTTTGTCTCGCTCTCAATTGTCGGTCTTGTTGCTTTGCAGCTGTATAATACGTGTCTGATTCCGTTTACATCTCCGTCAAACTGGAATAGCAAAGCAAATGATCCTACCGTTGCTTCTGCGTTTTCTGTCAAAACGTTTTTCGTGTCTTTTGTATCTCCCAGAATATCTGTCCGGAAGCTGTCCGGAATTAAAGCGATCTCCAAATCGCCAGAATAGCCGTTATTTGTGACTGATACATAATATGCAACGCCATCTGCATAAAACGTATTTGTGTCACCCTCTGCATCCAGAGACAGTGATACTGCCCCGGGAATTGCTACTGGTGTGTCCCACGTTACTTTTCCGTCTTCCTCTGTAATTTTTGCATAGTGTACATTTTTTAAATTAAACTTAATTTTATTTTTCTGCATCTTACACCTCCATCTGGTAAAGGACCTCGTACATCTGTTCACTTTCGATGTATTCCTCTTCCTTTTCCCATGATACATTGTATTTTTTAAATATATCTTCTATCTTTTCTTCTAATTCTGTATTTTTTTCATCTGTATAG
>CAVEKJ010000078.1:0-7476 GCA_963616205.1 Prevotella sp. | reverse complement strand
GCCGGGAAGGGCGGTGGGGTACGGGTGGGGCTTCGGAGATCTAGTGCTTCTTAGGCTGCGGGGATTCTGCTAAAACCGCTGAAAAAATCCCAGAACTCGCGTCTGCCGCCGCTCAAACAGCTGGGATTTTTCCAGCAACGCAGCCTCCCCGCGGCCTAAGAAGTACTACGACTCCTGCAGAGCCACCCCCACCCCACCGCCCTTCCCGGCCTGACTTTCGAACATGATAAGTTAAAAGAGTGGCTGTGTAACAGTATTGGCCCTGCTGATTGCTTTGCAATGTTTGCAGGGAGAGTTGCTTTGTTCTATGTGTTCATGTATCTCATTATTTGAAGAGAACCGCTACTTTATTCTGTGTATTTATGTATTGCATTGTTTAAAGAGATAACTACATTATCTTGGACATTTATATACAGTATTGTTCACAGCGAAAATAGTGTAAAAATATCTCGCAGAGGGAATCAGCGTGAGGCATCCTGTGGGGAACAGGCGCCTAGTATGACCAGGCGAAACGACAGCCCCTGCTCCCCACAGGATGCCTCACGCGTCCGTCCCCAACCCCTTCGAATCTTTTTCCCCAAAATAAAAAACAGACCGGCAACCCCAAAACAGTCACCGGTCTGCAAACCATCAGCTATAACAAAAACATAGCATCTCTTTTATTTACGATTATAATTGATCAGACAACCCTTAAGAATGATCTCTCTCTCATCATCTGTCAGCTCACCGAGCGTAACCTCAAACTCTCTCAGAGAATCACCCTCAACCGTATAACCCTTGATCACATCCGCCTTCTCCTCAACTGCCTTACGGATACCCGGGAAGAACAGGAAATCACCATTCTTGAACGGAAGATCACCAGCCGGGATCAGGAATGGAAGCATACCCCAGTTGATCAGGTTGGAACGATATCTCTTAGTTGCATACTCATTGGCAATATTTGCCCAGCCGCCAAGAACCTTTTGGCAGGAAGCAGCCTGCTCTCTGGCAGAACCATCACCAGGTTTTACAGCAAAGATCGTACTTCCAACACCAAGATTCGTCTTATCAACATCCGGATAAGATTTATGGATCGTCTCCATAACCGGTTTCAGTTCCGGAACAGCCTCAGCCGGGCAGCTACCTGCCTGGATCGCCTTCTGAGCAGCCTGGATCTCTTTCGCACGGCCAACATAAGCCGGATCCTTTCTGGAAAGTGTAAACTCTGCAAGGCCCAGCGGATTGGAACGGTAAGAGGATGTCTCACCGGACGGAATCAGCTCATCCGTTGTGGTAACCGGATCATGGATTTCAGAAACAACTTTCAGGATCAGGTTATCTGCAAGTGCAGCCATCTCCGGCCAGTCTTTGATATTCGGGCCAAACTGAATTTCTACGCTCGGATCAGCTACTCCCTTGCTGTCAAATACACGGTTCTCGTAGATGGATTTGTCAAAATAATATTTATGCTCGGAATAGCTTCCGTCAAACTCCTCAGCAGAAGTAAGGAATCCTTTGTTTGCTGCTGTAGCTGCGATAGAACGTGCATCCATAAGTGCAACAGAAGAAATCTGGCCGTTCTGGATCTTGGAGCCTTCACGGTTCGGGAAGTTTCTGGTTGTATGACGGATACTGAACGCATTGTTTGCAGGTGTATCACCGGCACCGAAGCACGGTCCGCAAAATGCGGTCTTCACAACTGCACCTGTTCCGATAAGTTCTGCAAGGACACCGTTCTTAGCAAGTTCCATATAGATCGGAGTACTTGCCGGATATACACTTAAGGTGAAGGCATCGTGACCGATGTTTTTGTCCTTGAGGATATCTGCTGCAGCGCAGATGTTCTCGAATCCACCACCAGCACAGCCGGCGATGATTCCCTGCTCAACATAGAGCTTGCCGTCGATTACCTTATCTCTTAAGGTGAAAGGAATTTTTCCATCGAGGCTTACCTGTGCTCTCTTCTCTACGTCCGCGAGAATGTCGTCCAGGTTTGCTTTCAGCTCGTCGATGGTGTAGGTGTTGCTCGGGTGGAACGGCATGGCGATCATTGGTTTGATCTCGCCAAGATCGATCTCAACGCATCCGTCATAGTATGCAACATTGCCTGGTTTCAGCTCTTTATAGTCTTCCGGTCTTCCGTGAATCGCATAGAATTCTTCGATCTTCGCATCTGTCTGCCAGATGGAGGAAAGACAGGTTGTCTCTGTTGTCATAACGTCAACGCCGATACGGAAGTCTGCGCTTAAGTTGGCAACGCCTGGTCCTACGAACTCCATAACTTTGTTCTTTACATAGCCGTTGGCAAAAACTTCTCCGATAATGGCGAGTGCAACGTCCTGCGGTCCTACGCCCGGGCGTGGGGTGCCTTTCAGATAGATGGCTACAACGCCTGGCATATTGATGTCATAAGTCTGACAGAGAAGCTGTTTAACAAGCTCCGGTCCGCCCTCGCCCATGGCCATGGTTCCAAGTGCTCCGTATCTTGTATGGCTGTCGGAACCGAGGATCATCTTTCCGCCGCCTGCAAGCATCTCTCTTGCAAACTGATGGATAACTGCCTGATGAGGCGGTACATAAACTCCACCATACTTCTTGGCGCAGGTAAGTCCAAACATATGGTCATCCTCATTGATGGTTCCGCCTACTGCACAAAGAGAGTTGTGACAGTTGGTCAGTACATATGGTACCGGAAATTTTTCAAGTCCTGAAGCCCTGGCGGTCTGGATGATTCCTACAAATGTGATATCATGGGAAGTCAGTTTGTCGAATTTGATCTGAAGTTTCTCCATGTTATCCGATTTGTTGTGAGCCTTGAGAATAGAATATGCGATGGTATTCTGGGCCGCTTCTTCCTTCGTTACAGGCAGATTCGCCTGATTTTCAGGAATGATATCCTGGCCGTTCTGAAGATAGACACCGGTATCGTAAAGTTTCATTTCGGTTCCTCCAATCTATTGATTCTTTTTTTCACTTTTCACAATTGGGTTTATTATAGAGGATTTTTACACATTAGTCAATAAAAGCGAGAAGGCTCTGTGCATTGTTTTGTGTACAAAACAGGAAAACGACCTGAACTTTACTTTCCCTGCAAAATCCGCTATACTGAAAGTCACGTCAAGCGGATATTTACAATCAAAATTTTCTGTCAGATCAGGCAGTTTCAATATGGAGGGATTTATTTATGTTTCGTTTATGGGGAAAAATATGGAAAGACAATCACATGCTTCAGGACACTGTTGTCTGCGATGACAGCGATGATACCAGAACCCATAAGATCTTTCACGGGCTTGAAGAAATCTGTTATCAGATGGATCTTGGGAATCCGATCTGGCTGGATGCCACGGTCAAAGACTTTAAGAAGCATGACAAAGCCCGTTTTTATCAGGATAATTTTATTGAGCAGATTGAATTTGATTATCTGGAGATCCAGGTTATTGAGGAAGATTGAAACAGGGGACTTCCCTGATTCGGTTAAATGATAGAATAGGAGACAGTGAACAGACGCAGGCGCATCTACACAAAACAACGCAGGAAAGCCACAAATGCTTATCCTGCGTTTTCTTTTTTCAGAAGTTCCCGATCTGGGAAGTATATTCATCAATACGCTCCAGCAGCTCCTGATTGGAGTAATTGGTTTCTCTGCATATATAAGCGCAGAGCATTTCTGCGGCAAACATTCCTGCCACATAGGAATTATAAAATTCACTGCTGTCTCCCCTGGCAGTCAGGACCACATCCGCAAACTTGGCTGCCTCACAGGTAGGTTTATCTGTCAGAAGGATAATGGATGCCCCCTGCTTATGTACCATTTCCGCAGTGAGATACATCAGCCTGGAATATCTGGAATAAGTGATAAAAACTGCCGCATCACCCTTCTTAAGGTCGCTGGCGAAGTCGAACATATTCTGCCCGTGGCTTCCGTAATTGTATACATGAGGAAGTGTCTGCCGCAGAATCGTATTCAGAAATTCTCCCACACAGGTAGATCCTCTTGAGGAAAAAATATATTTCACATCACTGTTGATGAGGATACTGCTGGCCTTGCGGTACTGTTCTTCGGTATTGCTGGCGATGGTACTCTGGATATTACTGAGGGTGTAGGCGCATACCGTATCCTGGACCGTTGCCTTGTGCTCTTTTTTCTTGATTGCCTCAATACGTTCCGCAGGAATGAGGATCCCGGTGTCCACGTCTCTGGACTGTTCTGCATAAGTTTCCCGCAAAAAGCTCTGAAAATCCGGATATCCGGTAAATCCCAGGGTCTTGGTAAGCCGGATCACGGAGGAATAACTCACATTCAGCTCTCCTGCCAGCTCTGTTGATGTCATAAAACAGCATTTCTGCAGATTCTCAAGAACGTAATCCGCAACTTCTTTTTCCTTTGGTGTCAGCTGTGCTGAAATGATCAGATTCTGTAACTGATTCTCCATGAAATATCCTCCCCGTCGTAATTATCACTGGTCACAGCAGTCTGTGAAACCTGCATGTTTCAGTTTTTTTATTTTATCACAGGCTTATGTAAAAGCGCCCAAAAAGATATAAATATTTTTGTATATATTTTTATGAATAATATTATTTACTTTTCAGATACAGCGTGCTATACTCACCTCATCAGATGAATAATATTATTCTTAAATCAAAAAGAAAAAATATTTATTTTCAAAGGAGTGGTAACAATGGCAGATAAAAAGTATAATCCTTACGACAATATGCTCTCTGTCCTGAAGCAGTCTGCAGAGGCTCTTGGTCTCAGCTACGAAGATTACGCAACACTTTGCTACCCGGAACGTGAACTTAAGGTTTCTATCCCGATCCGCATGGATGACGGTTCCATTAAAGTATTCGAAGGATACCGCGTTCAGCATTCCAGCGCACGCGGACCGTGCAAGGGCGGCATCCGTTACCATCAGAATTCCGATATGGACGAAGTAAAAGCTCTTGCAGCATGGATGTCCTTTAAATGTGCCGTTGTAAATATTCCTTACGGTGGTGCCAAAGGCGGTATCAAAGTTGATCCGTCCAAGCTTTCCAGAGCGGAGCTGATCCGTCTTACCCGTCGTTATACCACACGTATCCTTCCGATCATCGGACCGGATAAAGATATCCCCGCTCCGGATGTTAATACAAACGGCGAGGTTATGGCATGGATCATGGATACTTACAGCATGTTTACCGGCCATACGGTTCCAGGTGTTGTTACCGGAAAACCCATCGAGATCGGTGGCTCCGTAGGTCGTGTGGAAGCTACCGGACGTGGCGTTACCATCATCGCTTACCAGTGCATGGAAAAGAACCATATTGACCCGGCAAAAGCAGCCATCGCTGTTCAGGGTATGGGAAATGTTGGCGGAACTGCCGCTGAGATTTTCTATAAGAATGGTCAGAAAGTGGTTGCTGTCAGTGATTACACAGGCGGTCTTTACTGTGAGGACGGACTTGATATTCCAGAGATCCGCAAATTTATTTCCGAGGGAAATACTCTCGATAAGTACGAGGCAGAGGGCGTTTCCCACATTACCAATGACGGCCTGATCACATGTAAATGTGATGTTCTGATCCCGGCTGCCCTTGAGAACCAGATCACAGAGGATAACGCAGGACGCATCCAAGCTAAACTTATCATCGAGGCGGCCAACGGACCGACTTCTGTTGAGGCAGATGAGATCCTGAACTCCAGAGGAATCATCGTATGCCCGGATATCCTTTCCAATGCAGGTGGTGTTGTTGTTTCCTACTTCGAGTGGGTTCAGAACATCCAGAACCTTACCTGGGATCTTGATGAAGTTAACAAGATGCTCCAGAAGATCATGCTTACCGCATTTAATGAAGTTTATGCACTCAGCCAGGAGAAAAATGTAACACTCCGTATGGCTGCATACATGGTTGCCATCAAGAGGATCACCACAGCAGGAAAACTTCGCGGCGGCCCGATCTCCATGGGCTGATAATCAGACTGTAAACCCAGACAGCAAAAAAATCCTCATCTTATCTTACACAAATACACATAAAAAATCTCCGACAGGCTGCAAAGAATCGTGCCTGCCGGAGATTTTTTATCGTATCATCAAATTCACTGTAATTCCAATGCCGCCATCCATCATTCTCCGAACTTCCGGCGTTCTCTTCTACTCTCTCATAAATTCCCGTATGATCTCCCTCATGATCTCTTCCTCCTCAGGAGAAAGCATCTTGCTGAAGTGACTTCCTGTAGCCGCCGTCTGACGGATGCTTCTGGTGATCTTGTCCACAATCTCTTCCTGCAAAACAGGATCTGTTTTCTGTGCAACCGGAACTTCCTCCACCCAGGTGCGGACCTGTTCCACATAGTCTGCAAGAGACGCCATCACCAGTTCTTCCTTATAGGAAAAATCCAGCGCCTGTCGAAGAAGAAGCAGGATCACAGGCACTGCTGCCCCTATGTAGAGATAAAGCATCGACAGCCCTTCCCTGTGTCCCAGTCTGCTGTTAAGAAAAACAGACAGCACCAGAAGAAACGTACATAACAGAGACGGATACCACACAAAGCGGTTCATTCTGTGCCAGAGCCTGTCCCTTGACTTCCACAGGTTCAGCCATTTTTCTTTGAGATTCTGTAATCGCTGTGTATTTCGGATCATTCTTCTGTAGGTAAGGTTCGTTGCCAGCATTCCCAGACCGCCGATGCATCCCATGGATGTCATGACGTAAAGGGGAATGTTCAGCTTCATGATCAACTCCAGCATAAGCCCTCCCTTTTTCACTGCCACACAGTGCCTGAGCGTCCTTCCGTTTTATTGCCGCGCCGCTCATCGCTTTAGGAATATTATACTTCTATATCGCTTAACTGGAAAGAATTTTCGTTCGTCAAATGATCGCTCTGTTTTCGGTCTTTTTACATTTCCTGCAGTGCTTTGACTACATTTTCGAATTTCATGAAATGAGAAGCTTTTACAAGGATGGTGTCTCCTTCCTTCACATAAGCATCCAGATTCTTAAGAAGGCTTTCCAGATCTTTTTCCCGGATAACACTTAGGTCCGGATTGGTCTCGGATGCTTTTTCTGCAATGTGAGCTGCAAGTGGGCCCACACAGATGCAGACATCGATCTTACACTGGCCAGCATGAACGCCTACGCCTTCATGAAGTGCAACTTCGTCTGTTCCAAGTTCACCCATATCACCAAGGATGGCAACTCTTCTTCCAAGTCCGTCCTGAAGAACATCAAGAGAAGCTTTCATAGACATGGGATTTGCATTGTAGCAGTCGTCTACGATCATGAACTTGTCAGTCTCGATCATATTAAATCTTCCGCTGACCGGCTCCAGGCTTTCGATACCGTTTCTGATCTGCTCGGCAGTCAGTCCGTAAAGTCTGCCGATGGCTGCCGCTGCCAGCGCATTGGAAACCATATGGCGTCCCGGCATCGGGATATCCACATGGAATTTCTGGAACTCCCCGTTCTCTGCCATTTTTCCCTTCAGACAGATATCACAGCTCATTCCTTTCAGTCCACGGC
>CAVEKJ010000077.1:0-7499 GCA_963616205.1 Prevotella sp. | reverse complement strand
CTCTAAAACAGGGTTTTCAAAAAAGGCTCTGGAGTATCTATAAAAAATGACAGAAACGGGAGGATTTTACCATGATCATAACAACAACACCATCGGTAGAGGGAAGAGCAATCCGTGAATATAAAGGAATCGCATTCGGAGAAGTGATCTCAGGAGTGAATTTTATCAAGGACCTTGGTGCTGGGCTTCGAAATTTCTTCGGCGGAAGAAGTGCAGGCTATGAGGAAGAACTGCAGAAAGCCAGAGAGGAAGCACTGAAAGAGCTGGAGCAGCGCGCGGCAGCGATGGGCGCCAATGCGGTAATCGGTGTGGATATCGATTATGAGGTGCTTGGCGCGGATAATGGCATGCTGATGGTTACAGCAAGCGGAACAGCAGTAGTGGTGGATTAAGGCGTATGGCAGCAGTAAAAAACGGACGGGAATATCTTGCACATGTAACAGAGACTCTGAAGCATCGGATCACACAGCTGGATGATTCCATAGAAGCCGGTCAGAAAGAAATCGAAGGAATGCATGAGTACTACTGGGAAAATTATACAGAGATGGACCAGTACGGCTACGAAAATTTTGATAATCAGCAGGCACTTCTTCATGAGATCAATGCCAGCAATGAGAAGATCGAGCTGCGCCGCAGATTCCGAAAGATGATGGATTCGCCATTCTTTGGCAGAGTGGATTTTTGCTATGAAGGGGAGGATGAGCCGGAGATCTTTTACATCGGAATTGCAAACTTAGCGGAGGAAAACGGCGGACTTCCGCTGATCTACGACTGGAGAGCACCGGTGTCCGGACTGTTCTATGATTTTGATAAAGGGCCGGCATCTTATCAGGCACCTCTTGGTGAAATCCATGGAGACATTGCAGCCAAATGGCAGTACAAGATCCGTGGTGGAAAAATGATCTACGAGTTTGAGAGCGATGTGAAGATCGATGATGAGATCCTGAAGGCAGAGCTTGGAAGCAACGGGGATGTACAGCTGAAAAACATTATCCGCACCATCCAGAAGGAGCAGAATGCCATAATCCGAAACACTTCGGACCGGATCATGGTGATCCAGGGAGCAGCGGGAAGCGGTAAGACTTCCATTGCCCTGCACAGAATTGCCTATCTTCTTTATCATGACCGGAAAAATCTGAAATCTTCTTCTGTGCTGGTGCTTTCACCCAACGGAGTGTTCTCGGACTATATTTCCCATATCCTGCCGGAGCTTGGAGAAGAAAATATCCGGGAGATGAGCTTTGACCTTTTTGCCTATAAGAGACTGAAAAATACAGTGTCTGACTGTGAAGACCGTTATGATCTGATCGAGCGCCAGATTGCGGGATTATGTGATGAGAAACTTCTGAAAGAAAAGCAGTCCCGGGATTTTCTGGATAGGATGGAAGGGTATCTGGTAGAGCTGGAAGACAGTCTTATGAATTTCCGGGATGTGGAACACCATGGCGTGGTCAAAAAAGAGCAGGAGATCATAGAGCTTTTTTACTTTAAATTTATGGATATCCCGCTGCTTTCCAGAATGGATGCAGTGGCAGAGTATTTCATTGATGAGGTGGAAACGCTGAAGGGCTTTGATCTTCCGGAGGAAGAGAGGGATGCTGTGAAGAGTCGTTTTTACCGGATGTATGAGACGAGAGACCTTTATGTTTTGTACAACCGTTTCCTGAGACAGGAAGGTTTTCCTCCGCTTCCACAGGTACAGTACGAAAAAAGAAAGCTCCGTTATGAGGATGTGTATCCGGTTCTGTATCTGAAATACCGGCTGGAAACCCAGCAGGAGGACAGTGGTGTCCGTCACCTGATCGTGGATGAGATGCAGGATTATTCCATGATCCAGTATCTGATCATCCAGAAGCTTTTTAAATGCAAAATGACGATCCTTGGAGACAGGGAGCAGACTATGGACGGAGACCAGCAGGATGTGCTTACCTTCCTTCCGAAGATTTTTGGGAAAGATATCCGCAGGATCGTGATGAATAAGAGCTACCGGAATACTATCGAGATCGCTTCTTATGCGAATCAGCTTGCCGGGATCACGGAAGTGGAGCTTTTTGAGCGTCATGGAAAACCGGTGAAGGAAAAAGAATTTCCGGGACTTGTCGAGGCATTGGAGTGTGTGGTAAAAGAACTGAGACTGGAGAAGCAGGCAGTGGCAGAAGCGGATGTAGACAGAATGGAAATGGCAGATCCAGAGACAGATGGAGCGGAAGCCCAGGAAGAACTTTCTTACGAGACAGCAGCGGTGATCACCAGAACGGCAGATGAGGCGAGAGAGGCATATCACATTCTGAAGGAGAAACTGGAAAAGGCAGGATTTGATACAGAAGAACGGCTGTCATTGCTTCACAGAGACAGCACAAACTTTAAAAAAGGCCTTACCGTTACTACCTTTTATATGGCAAAAGGCCTGGAATTTGACCAGGTATTTTCGGTATTTCCGGGTGCAGACCGAAGTCCGATCGTACAGAGAGCCAGATATATTGCGGCAACCAGAGCGCTTCATGAATTGTATATGTATGAAATAACAGAATAAAAAATAATATAAAACGCTGTAAAAGGAAAGCGTGCGATGTCTTCATCCTGTCAGTCTGGCAAAATGAAGACACGGCAGTGATAAATCGAATTTCCTTTTACAGCGTTTTTTGATGGTTTTTTTATTATAAAGACATGAAAGAGTTGATCTATTTCATGTTTTCGCAGAAAATTTCTTCCATAGACCCGGTAAGGGCAACACCCAGTTTTCGTAAGGTTCCGTCCAGTGCGTGGAAAACCTCACGTACATTGTAGAACGTTGCATTATTTCCCATGTGACCGATGCGGATAACCTTGCCTGCAAGGACATCGAAGGAACCTGCCAGCATGATGTTGTAGTCTTTTTTTACTCCGTCCAGGATCGCTGCGGCGGTGGTACCTTCCGGAACTTCAAAAACAGTTACAGTACTGGAATAACCGCTGTGGAGATAAAGGCTTAGGCCAGCTCCTGTGATGGCTTTCCGGGAAGCTTCGGCGATCTTTGCATGGCGTGTAAGGATGCCGGGATCATTGGCAATGTTGTCAATGGCTGCGCGAAGTCCGTAGATGTCACTGATCGGCATGGTATATGGGAACCATTTTTCTTCATAATAATGTGCGAAGGTTGTAAGGTTGGCGTAGAAAGAAGCAATCGGAGTTTTTCGCTCGGACATTGCTTTCTTTGCATCATCGCTGACTACAACAAAAGTCAGTCCCGGAGGCGCAGATACCACTTTCTGTGATCCGCCGCACATGATATCGATCTGGCTTGCGTCAATATTCAGAGGCTCACCGAAGGAAGCGGAAACGGAATCTACAACGGTAAGGATCCCGTATTTTTTAAGAAGCGGGCAGATAGCAGCTACATCGTTGAGCATACCGCTTGGTGTATCCCCGTGGACGACGGTTGCATATTTGTAGTCATGGTTGTCAGCGAGGAAGGCTTCCAGTTCCTTCACATCAAGGGTATTCTGGTAATCTTTTGTGTAAAGCTCCGGCTTGCCGCCGTACATGGAAACAAAATCCGCAAAGCCTTTTCCGTAGATACCATTGTCGAGAACGAGAACCTTATCTCCAGGCTCAGTCATGGAAGCGATGGCAGCCTCCAGACCAAGAATACCCTCACCACTTAAGATGAGGGTTTCATTGGAGGTGTGGAGAAGAGCGCTGATCTTCTCGCAGGTTTCTTTATAAAATTCGACAAAGTCTTCGTCCAGATCCGGGTTGGTACATTCCAGGCTTCTCGCCAGACGGACGTTTTCTGCGACCTGTGTAGGTCCTGGTGTCATGATCTTATACATAAACTCACCTCTTGTTATATTTGATTATTTTTTTAATCCGGTTTTTCTTGCTGCAAGGTTTAATGGTGTGATCACTACGAGAACGATAACAGCTGCAACACCGATCTGTACCAGGTTTCCAGGAATGGAAGATACAGGTGCCAGCGGGTTTCCGTAGATGATAACTTCTGCGATGTAGTATCCCACAACTTTGATCACACATGCGACTGCAATGGCGATCACATACCATTTCATGTTCTGGTGCTTATGGTCTTCGGTCAGTTTACCAACTGTGAATCCCATGAGTCCTACAACAATCAGTGTAAATGGTGCCCAGAGTGTCCAGCCGGAGAGAAGGTCGAAGAGTCCCATTCCGATTCCGCCGGCGATGGCTCCGGTTTTCTTTCCGAATAAAATGGCACCGATGAATAACGGGACATTTCCAAGGTGGATCAGTCCACCGTTAGCTGCAATTGGAAGTTTGACGTTGATGAATGCGGTGAAGATATAAGTCAGTGCGACAAACACTGCGGTGATGGTAAGAAACTGAACAGATGAAAGTTCCTGATCTGTTCTTGACTCTGTCTGGATTGCTTTTTCCATAGGTAATACTTCCTTTCCTGAAAACATCTTTTATCAGCAAGATCCGTTAGGATCCTGGGATGTCCTCTTTTCATATGTTTTTGGTTGGGTATACTTTACAACATGAGTGTGTATGAATAAAGACACAATTTATGAAAAAAAAAGAGGGACAGATTGAAACGGGAACAGAAATAAGCATGATTTTTAAGGAAAATCAGGAATACAGAACAGGAAATGCAGTGGAATAAGATAGGTATATCTGGGGAGATTAATAAGAGAGAAATCAATTGACAAAGTTGTAATAAAATCGTAAAATGTAGCAAAGAGTGTGTTTCGGCGAAATAGTCCGGACACACTTTGTGACTGATGATGATTATGAGGAGGATACTATGAAGAATAAAAAAATTATCGCACTTTTAGCTATGACTGTTGCTCTCTCTGGTGTCATGACTGCATGTAGTTTTGGAGGTGGAAAAGAGGACAGCGTGGTTGTGGAGTCTACTCCTACTCCGACGCCGGCGAAAAAAGCGAGTGTTACTCCGACGGTTG
Source organism: Prevotella sp. (assembly GCA_963616205.1). Lineage (GTDB taxonomy): Bacteria > Bacillota > Clostridia > Lachnospirales > Lachnospiraceae > Blautia_A. The sequence goes on along the minus strand of CAVEKJ010000077.1, from coordinate 2,577 downwards.
CGGCAGATGCGCAGAATACAACCTATACATCCAAGGATAAATCTGTAGCGATCAAACTTCCGGATGCAACATGGGCAAATAAATCCGATGAGACAGATATGGTAAGCTTTGAGTCTCCGGACCAGGGCAGGATCCTGATCCTTCACGGTTCCGGTGCAGACCTGGAATCCGCAGTGATCCCGAATTCCCAGGATATGGCTGTTTCCATGACTCAGGCAGAGAACATGGTAAACGGAACAGATTTTGAGATCCAGGATTACAAGTCAGATCAGAAAGACGGAATCAATATCTATTCCTACACGGTAAAATACAAAGATACCACCAAGAGTGATGGATATGTTTACGCTATCAATAAATACTTTGTAAATGACAGCGAATATTACAGTATTGTAGCTTCTGTTAAGACAGAGGATGCACTGAAGAAGGTTCAGGAATCTGTGGACAGCTTTGCAATCCTTGGTGATTCCACACTGAAGAGTGCAGCGAATGGTTCCGCAGCCAAAACAGCTGGTAAGACAGATAACAGCAATAGTGCTTCTGACAGCTCTGCAGCTGCAGACAGTAGCAGCACAGCGGATGGAACATCCACAGACAGCAATGCATCCGATGGAACATCTACAGACGGAACTTCAACAGATGGAACAACTTCTGACAGTACAACATCTGACGGAAGCACATCTTCTGATGGAAGTACAACATCCGATGGTTCTTCCGATGGAAGCACATCCACAGACAGCAGCTCTTCCGGTGCTATCGTAAACGGCGGATTTACAGATGAGCAGCTTGGCAACACCGATGAGACAAGAACCATCTACAGAAACTCCGATGGTAAACCACGTGTTATCGTTCCGGACGGAAACGGTGCATGGATGGATAACGAAGGAAACCGTTTCACCTTCTCTACAGAGTATGACTGCGATGTATATGAAGATGATGGAACAAGCTTCTACTGGCATGGTGAGGCCGCAGACGTATACTACATGCCTGTAGAATAAAAACAGGATGAAGTCAGGCGGACAGATCTGATCAGATAAAAGTTCCGGGATCACAGCTTATGTGGCTGCGGTCCCGGATTTTTTATGTCAGAAACATATACTTATGCGGAAAGACATGATATAATGTGAACGCTGCGGGCGATGGACAGCCCGTAAAAATTTGGAGGTTTTTTATGGAAGCATACAGTGATTTTGCCAGAGTTTATGACATTTTCATGGACAATGTGGAATACGAGAAATGGGCGGAATATCTGATCGGAAGCCTGAAAGAATACGGGATCGAAGATGGGATCGTACTGGAACTTGGCTGCGGGACCGGAGTGATGACGGAACTTCTGGCAGAGTCCGGTTATGATATGATCGGTGTGGATAATTCCGAGGAAATGCTGGGCGAAGCCATGGAAAAACGGGCAGAGTCCGGGCATGAGATCCTTTACCTGGAACAGGATATGCGGGAGTTTGAACTTTATGGAACAGTGCGTGCTATCGTAAGCGTTTGTGACTGTATGAATTATATTACAGAGGAAGAGGACTTGCTCACAGTGTTTAAACTGGTGAATAATTATCTTGATCCGGATGGAATTTTTATATTTGACATGAACACACCGTATAAATACCGGGAGATGCTGGGAAATACTACCATTGCGGAGAACCGGGAAGAAGGCAGTTTTATCTGGGAAAACGAATTCGATGAAGAGACAGGGATCAATGTCTACGATCTGACCCTGTTTTTGCCAAGAGAAGACGGTCTTTATGAGAGAGATGAGGAAATCCATTATCAGAAAGCCTATGAGCCGGAGAAAATCCGGGAACTGCTTGAAAAGGCAGGACTGATTCCACTGGCAGTTTATGATGCATATACCAAGGATGCACCGAAACCGGACAGCGGAAGGCTGACTTTTGTGGCCAGAGAGCATGGCAAGGGAATTTCGGCGGAAGAGAAATAAAGGAGGAATTTTGCATGAGTGATTATATAGTAAGAGCAACAGCGGCAAACAGCCAGATCCGCGCATTTGCGGCTGTGACAACAGATATGGTGGAGACTGCGAGACAGAGCCATAATACCAGCCCGGTGGCAACAGCCGCATTGGGACGTCTCCTTACAGGCGGAGCTATGATGGGAGCGATGATGAAGGGGGAAAAAGATCTCATCACACTTCGGATCCATGCAGGCGGACCGCTCCAGGGTATCACGGTAACTGCGGACTCTCACGGAAATGTAAAAGGTTATGTGGGAAATCCGGACGTATGTATCCCGGCTAACAGCAAAGGAAAACTGGATGTTGCCGGAGCCGTTGGCGTAGGATTTATGGACGTGATCAAGGATATGGGCCTGAAGGAGCCGTACGTGGGTCAGGTTGCCCTTCAGACCAGCGAAATCGCAGAAGACCTTACTTATTATTTTGCGACCAGTGAACAGGTTCCGTCTGCGGTAGGCCTTGGAGTACTGATGAACAAAGATAATACGGTACGTCAGGCTGGCGGCTTTATTGTACAGCTGATGCCTTTTGCTGAGGAAGAAGTGATCGCAAAACTTGAGGAAAATGTATCAAAAATTGATTCTGTCACCAATCTTCTGGAG
>CAVEKJ010000076.1:0-7511 GCA_963616205.1 Prevotella sp. | reverse complement strand
GAGGTGCTTTTCATGAAAAAAGATCGTTTTAATAACTGGTGTAAAACTGCATGGCTAAAATGTGGGCTGCTCATTTCAGCACTGATGATCGTTTTGATCCTTGTGAATTGGAATTCATGGTCAACTGCCTTGAAATGTGTTGCAGCAGTTGCAGCACTGGTTCCTGTTCACGCAACCGAAGAATGGATATTCCCTGGAGGTTTTGCTTATCAGTATAACTTGTTTCTTAATAAATCCGACTATCCAACGGCGTATCCTATGAACAGAGCTTCCGATATGATCACTGTACTTGGAACAACGATCATGTACACACTGTTGGTATTATATTTTGCTGTAACCGGAACTTCTGTTCCAAGTGGTGTCCTATTGGGAGCAGCCTGTTTCAGTGCATTGGAAGTGTCTGTGCACACTTATTTCGGTATCCGTGCCTATGGAAAATTCAAAAGCAAAGGCAAGACTACCATTTATGGTACAGGCTCCATGTCTGCTTACACAGGTTTTTTACCTCTGGGTTGCATTATGGCCTGGCAAATCGTTGCCCAGGGACTTTCAGCGACGGACATTGGCTGGTGTGTAGCTGTACTGGGCATTATCAGTGTGCTGGTATTTGTACCAGAAGCTAAATTCAAGGATACAAACAGTCCATATGCCTATCAGAACAGCGGGTACTATGAACGGTTCCTTATAAAATAGTAAATGATTTAGCTGTTTTTGAAATATAGTATCCTCGTTTGCCAGTTTTCGCTGCAACGTTCGTTTTCTTATTCCAAGACAGTTAGAAACATCATTAATCGTACATTGCCCGCCCGGCTCGATGAGTGTGACATCAATACCGAACTGCTGTGTTTCCAGTCGTAAACAGTCAGAGAAACCTTCTACTGCAAATTTGCTGGCATGATACCAGCCGCCAAGCGGAGTCCAGATTTTTCCAGCCATGGAAGAAATTCAATTGTTCCATAAGAACCGTATCCTGCATTGTTGACGAGAATATCTACGGATTTTTCTCTCATTCTGTGCGTCTTGCTCCTGCATAAACAGTATATCCTTTTTCATATGGAAGAAACTGGAACCATGCATCTATTGATTCATTTATACATAAATTAGACGAATATATACATTGGTATAATGAAACTCGAATTAAAATATCGCTGGGTGGAATGAGTCCATTTCAGTATAGACGTAGTTTAGGAATAGCAATTTAGTCCAAGAAAACGTCCGCACCCCCCCCAATGAACTAAGGGTGGAAATTAGTTTTTCATTTAAGGTCACAAATTCTTCACAAAAAAAATTAGCACTCACCTCTTGACAGTGCTGACAAACAGTGTTATATTTCTCCTAGAACAAGAAAAAAGCACAGCATTTCCGGTATGAGAGTATTGGAAATGTTTTTCATAGAATAGGAGGAAGGCCTATGAATATCAGTAAATTTACACAGAAATCCGTACAGGCTGTCCAGGATCTTGAGAAGGTTGCTTATGAGTATGGCAACCAGGAGATCGAAGAGGAACACCTTCTGTATGCATTGCTAACACAGGAGGACAGCCTGATTCTCAAGCTGATCGAGAAGATGGAGATTCAGAAGGAATATTTTATTGACACAGTTAAGAAGGCACTGGATGCCAGGGTTAAGGTTTCTGGTGGACAGCTTCATTTTGGACAGTATCTGAATAAGGCACTGGTCAGTGCTGAGGATGAAGCGAAGGCGATGGGAGATGAATATGTCTCTGTTGAGCATCTGTTTCTTTCCATGCTGAAGAACCCAAGCCCGAGTATGAAGAAGATTTTCAACGAGTTTGGAATCACCAGAGAGCGTTTTCTCCAGGCATTGTCCACAGTCAGAGGTAACCAGAGAGTTGTCAGCGACAACCCTGAGGCAACCTATGATACTCTGAATAAATATGGTGAGGATCTGGTAGAGAAGGCAAAGAACCAGAAGCTTGATCCTGTAATTGGTCGTGACGCGGAGATCCGGAATATTATCCGTATCCTTTCCCGTAAGACCAAGAACAATCCGGTTCTGATCGGTGAGCCTGGCGTTGGTAAAACAGCAGCCATCGAGGGACTGGCACAGCGTATTGTGGCTGGAGATGTACCGGAAGGCCTGAAGAACAAGAAGATTTTTGCCCTGGATATGGGTGCACTGGTTGCAGGTGCCAAGTATCGTGGTGAGTTTGAGGAACGTCTGAAAGCAGTACTTGAGGAAGTGAAGAAGAGCGAAGGACAGATCATTCTGTTTATCGATGAGCTTCATCTGATCGTCGGTGCCGGTAAGACAGATGGTGCCATGGATGCAGGAAACATGCTGAAACCTATGCTTGCCAGAGGTGAACTGCACTGCATTGGTGCCACAACTCTGGATGAGTACCGTCAGTATATTGAAAAGGATGCGGCACTTGCCCGTCGTTTCCAGCCGGTTATGGTGGATGAGCCGACGGTGGAAGATACCATTTCCATCCTTCGTGGACTGAAGGAAAGATATGAAGTATTCCACGGCGTTAAGATCACAGACAGTGCACTGGTTGCAGCTGCCACACTCTCCCACCGTTACATTACCGACCGTTTTCTTCCGGACAAAGCCATCGACCTTGTTGATGAGGCCTGTGCGCTGATCAAGACAGAACTGGATTCCATGCCTACCGAGCTGGATGAGCAGAGACGTAAGATCATGCAGCTGGAGATCGAGGAGTCTGCCCTGAAAAAAGAGACAGATAATTTAAGTAAAGAGCGTCTGGCAGAGCTGCAGAAGGAACTGGCAGAAATGAGAGATGCTTTTAATACCCAGAAAGCACAGTGGGATAATGAGAAACATTCCGTAGAGAAGCTCCAGAAATTACGTGAGCAGATCGAGGATATCAATAAGCAGATCCAGAAAGCAAAACAGAACTACGATCTGGAGAAAGCTGCAGAGCTGCAGTACGGCGAGCTGCCAAAGCTTCAGCAGCAGCTGGAAGTTGAAGAGAAACAGGTAAAAGAGAGTGACAGAAGCCTTGTACATGAGGCTGTTACAGACGATGAGATCGCCCGTATCATTTCCAGATGGACCGGCATTCCGGTAACCAAGCTGACTGAGGGCGAGAGAACGAAACTTCTTGGCCTTGAGGATGAACTGCATAAACGTGTGGTAGGACAGGATGAAGGTGTCCGTCTTGTAACAGATGCAATTCTTCGATCCAAAGCAGGAATCAAAGACCCGACCAAGCCCATCGGTTCCTTCCTGTTCCTTGGACCAACCGGCGTTGGTAAAACAGAGCTTGCCAAGACTCTGGCTGCCACACTGTTTGATGATGAGCAGAATATGGTACGTATCGATATGAGTGAGTACATGGAGAAATATTCCGTGTCCCGTCTGATCGGAGCGCCTCCAGGATATGTCGGATATGAGGAAGGCGGTCAGCTGACAGAGGCTGTTCGAAGAAAACCGTACAGTGTTGTTCTTTTCGATGAAATCGAGAAGGCTCACCCGGATGTATTCAATGTACTCCTGCAGGTGCTGGATGATGGCCGTATCACAGATTCTCAGGGACGTACGGTTGATTTCAAAAATACGATTCTGATCATGACCTCCAATATTGGTTCTCCGTATCTTCTTGATGGCATTGACGAGAAGGGAGATATCAAGCCGGAGGCACAGGAACAGGTTATGGGAGATCTCCGTGGACACTTCCGTCCGGAATTCCTGAACCGTCTGGATGAGATCATCATGTTTAAGCCGCTGACCAAGAATAACATCGGTAAGATCGTAGATCTTATGGTCAAAGAACTCAGTGACCGTCTGGCTGACCAGGAACTTTCCCTGGAGCTTACAGACGCTGCCAAACAGATGGTAGTGGATAACGGTTACGATCCGGTTTATGGTGCACGTCCGCTGAAGCGTTATCTGCAGAATTATGTGGAGACACTGACTGCCAAGAAGATCCTTTCCGGTGATGTACATGCCGGGGATACGATCGTGCTGGATGTGAAGGACGGAGAGTTTACCGTCAGCACAAAATAAAAATAACTCCATAAAGTTAACATAGACTGACCGAGAAAAGAACTGTCGGTTCTGATGAAAAATCCATTTCAGGATGAAAATCAGAATCTGGCAGTTCTTTTTGTAAAAAAATGCAATGGACACTTGACAAAAAAGGCTAATGGTAAGATAGTAAATCTGATACTTAATAAGTGACAGCTTTTAGGCTGCCTGAAAATAATATAATGATTTATAAATATCAGATAAAAAAGGATGGAAACAGATTATGATACCAAAGGACCCGGTAATGCTTTTAAGCTATGTAAACACACAGTTACGAGATTTTTACAGTTCCCTGGACGCTTTCTGCGAGGACAGAGGACTTGAAAGGAAATACTTGGAGGATAAGCTTGGAACTATAGATTATGCTTATGATCCGGCTGCGAATCAGTTTGTATAAGACATTCGATAAGAAAAGAAGAAATACCCGTTTTGGAAAAAAATTTTTGAATTCCAAAACGGGTATTTTTGTGTAAAAAAGTATAGAAAATGCGATAAATAGATTAGCTTGGCAAATTAATTGATGACTTTTGAGTTTATTTTAAACAACTTATAAATCTTAAAAAAGTGTAAAATCCACAAAAATCAGTTGTATTTTTTGTGCAGATGTATATTATATATAGTTAGCCGACTAATCAAATGAAAAGATTATTGCTTCGGGGAGGATCAATCTGGAGCAGGAGTTGAATCGGATAAGAGAGGAGTGACAGTGTGTTTTGTGAGGAGGAAGATGAGAAAGAGAAGCAGAGCAGTTTTCTGTCTCTGTTTATGAAGGTGGACCGCCATTTTATGACGAAATGTTTTGGACAGATGCAGGAACTTGGCATTTATCCGGGACAGATCCCGGTTCTGGGACTGGTGGCCAAGAAAGATGGCTTAAGTCAGCGGGAACTGGCAAAGATCCTGAACATTAAGCCGCCAACAGTAAATGTTTCCGTGCAGAGACTGGAGAAGGCCGGTTTTCTCTATAAGAAACCGGATGAGAAAGACCAGCGAGTCACCAGGATCTACCTGACAGAAAAGGGAAAAGAAACAAAGGCGAAAGCTCTGGAGAGGATCCATAAGAATGAAGCAGTGATGCTGGAAGGCTTCAGTGAGGCGGAACAGTGCCTGCTGCGGAGATTTCTGGAGCAGATCCTTGTAAATATTGAAAAGATCCAGCCGGAGGAAAATATAGCAGATTTCAAGCCGGACGAAATAACAGAAAGGAAGGAACAGAAACGTGATTAAACTGATGAAATATCTGAAAAGATCCGCAGGTTATATCGTGATTATCATTGCGCTTCTTTTTCTTCAGGCATACTGCGATCTGTCTCTGCCGAATTACACATCCAATATCATCAATGTGGGAATTCAGCAGAACGGTATCGAGGACAGTGTTCCTGAAAAGATCAGAAAGACGTCCATGGACAGTTTGAAAATGTTTATGGAAGAAGATGAGGCGAAAACGGTTGATAAGTTTTATGAAGAAGACGGAGACAATCTGGTATTAAAAGATAAGATCTCCAATGATGACAGAGAAGAGCTGAACAATATCTTCGGAAAACCGATGGTGATCGTTTCTACTCTGACATCCGACAGCGAAGAGACGAAAGCAGCTCTTGCAAAAATGGGAATCCCGGAAGGGGTAGATCCGATGACAGCACTTTCCCAGATGCCGGCAGAGGCATTGGATGCCATGAAAGAGCAGGTCAGCGAGAAGATTGACAAGATGCAGGAATCCATCATTACACAGGCAGGCGTTTCCTACGTCCGTGCGGAATATGAAGCTATGGGTGAGGATGTGGATGCCATTCAGATGGATTACATGAAGTCCACTGGTATCCGTATGGTGCTGATGGCACTGGTAACCATGATGGCTGCGGTATGTGTGGTATTTCTTTCATCCAGAGTGGCAGCTTCCCTGGGACACGATCTCCGTGGACTGGTTTATAATAAAGTAATCGGATTTTCCAGCAGAGAGTACCACAAGTTTTCCACAGCATCCCTGATCACTCGATGTACCAACGACATCCAGCAGATCCAGCAGGTAATGTCCATGATGTTCCGAATCGTGCTGTATGCGCCAATCCTGGGAATCGGCGGTGTGATCCGTGTACTTCAGACGGATTCCTCCATGACATGGATCCTGGGTGTTGCCATTGTACTGATCATGGCGTTTATGGCAATGCTGTTTAAGATCGCAATGCCGAAATTTACAGCTTTGCAGACTATGGTAGATAAACTGAACCTGGTAACAAGAGAAATCCTTACCGGTATTCCGGTTATCCGTGCATTCAGCCGTGAGAAACACGAGGAGGAGCGCTTTGAGGAGGCAAACAGCACTCTGACAAAAACCAACCTCTTTGTAAACCGCTGTATGACATTTATGATGCCGGTGATGATGCTGATCATGAATGCAGTTTCCGTACTGACCATCTACAGTGGTTCTTATGCAGTAGATAACGGAAGCATGCAGGTTGGTGATGTTATGGCGTTTATCCAGTATGCAATGCAGATCATCATGTCCTTCTTAATGATCACAGCCATGTCCATTATGCTTCCAAGAGCAAATGTATCTGCACGTCGTATCAATGAGGTACTTGATACAGAAGTCAGTGTCCATAATCCGGAGAATCCGGTACAGCCTTCTGAAAGCGTAAAAGGCACTGTGGAATTTGACCATGTAAGCTTTGCATATCCGGAAGCTGGCGAGAATGTGATCGCAGACATTTCTTTTAAAGCGGAAAAAGGCGAGACCGTAGCAATTATCGGAAGTACCGGAAGTGGTAAGAGTACGCTGATCAATCTGATCCCACGTTTCTACGATGTGACAGAAGGAGCTGTAAAAGTAGACGGTGTGGATGTCCGGGAAATGACACAGAAGGATGTCCGTGATAGGATCGGATATGTTCCGCAGAAGGGTGTTCTTTTCTCAGGAACGATTGATTCCAATATCCGTTACGGAAAAACAGAAATTTCTGAAGATGCGGTGAAAAAAGCTGCTGAGGTTGCTCAGGCAACAGAGTTTATCGACACCAAGCCGGAAGGCTACGAGTCACCGATCGCACAGGGCGGAAGTAACGTTTCCGGTGGACAGAAGCAGAGACTTTCCATTGCGAGAGCGATCGCAAAAGATCCGGAGATCTTTATCTTTGATGACAGTTTTTCCGCACTGGATTTCAAAACAGACAGTACACTTCGAAAAGCACTGAAAGAACATACAAAAGAAGCAACAACCATTATCGTGGCACAGCGTATCAGTACGATCCTTAATGCAGATAAGATCATTGTACTGGACGATGGACATATGGCAGGGATCGGAAGCCATAAGGAGCTGATGAAGTCCTGTGAGGTATATCGCCAGATTGCCATGAGTCAGTTATCAGAGGAGGAATTGGCATGAGTCAGCAGAGAAGAAGAGGCCCTATGGGCGGACGCGGAATGCAGCCAACAGAGAAGGCCAAGGACTTCAAAGGTTCCATGAAAAAGCTCTTTGGCTACATGGGCAGATATAAAT
>CAVEKJ010000075.1:0-7557 GCA_963616205.1 Prevotella sp. | reverse complement strand
AGGGGATGGGGCATCAGCGCTGCGCTGGATGCCTGGGGCGAAAGGCTGAGTTTCCTTGGGGTTTGACGGGAGGGGTTGAGTATCGGCGCTGCGCTGGATGCTTGGAGGTGGAATGGTGACTGGTTGGATTTTTTATGTGATGTATGGTATGGTTATTGTATAGTTTTTTGGAAAGGGATAAGGGGGATATTTTATGTGGATTTGTGCGAATGATGCGAGGATTCGGTATACGGGGAGGATTGACTGGAGTGTGGAGACGGAGCCGGTTTGGGTGTTTCCGGGGTCTTCGGCGGAGTTTGGGTTTACGGGGGAGGTGCTGAGGATTCATGTGGAGAATTTTAACAAAGTCTAGCAAGAATTCTCCTACCTCTTCAGGTAGTGAGATGAATTGTGAATCTGAGCATATCTGCTCAAGATAAGTTCTAAAAAATAGGAAAACACTTGTTCTTATAGTGGGCTTGTATTATAATTGAAAAAAGAACAGAATGTTCAAAACAGGAAGCTGCAAACTATTTATGAAAAATAGGAACAAGGTGAGAAAAATAAACCGGGCAATAAAAATAAGGATCTATCCAAATACAAACCAGAGAATTCAAATAGAAAAAACAATTGGATGCAGCCGATTTATATATAACTGTATGCTCGCGGACAAGGTAGAATATTATAAAAAAGAAAAAAAGATGCTGAGGAATACGCCTGCCAGATATAAGAAAGAATATCCCTGGCTGAAAGAAGTGGATTCTCTTGCATTAGCAAATGTACAGATGCATCTGGAAAGTGCTTTCCGTAAATTTTTTCGTGAACCATCTACTGGTTTTCCATGCTTCAAATCAAAGAAGTCATCGAAAAGATCTTATACGACAAATGTAGTAAACAGAAATATCTTTCTGGAAGGAAAACGTTTGAAATTGCCTAAGATGTCAGCTGTCAGGATAAAACTCCATCGTCCGATACCGGAAGAATGGAAATTAAAATCTGTGACGGTCATTCATGAACCATCCGGAAAATATTTTGCCAGTCTTTTATTCTGCTGTGAAAACCAAGCAGTGGAAAAAAAGCCAGCAGAAAAATTTCTTGGGATAGATTTTGCCATGCATGGCCTGGGTGTTTTCTCTACAGGGGAAAAAGCGGATTATCCGATGTTTTATCGAAGAGCGGAGAAAAAACTGGCGAGAGAACAGAGAAGGCTGTCCAAATGTCAGAAAGGAAGCCGAAATTACGGGAAACAAAAGAAGAGGGTTGCTTTGTGTCATGAAAAGATCCGAAATCAGAGAAAAGATTTTCAGCATAAACTCAGCACCAGTCTTGCGAAAAAATACGATGCAGTGTGCGTGGAAGATCTGAGTCTGAAGGCGATGGCAGGAGGATTCCATTTTGGAAAAGGTGTACATGACAATGGATATGGACAGTTTCTTGCCATGTTGGAGTATAAGCTGGAAGAACGGGGGAAATATTTGGTCAAAGTAAACCGTTATTTCGCATCCAGTAAGATATGCAGTATGTGTGGAAAGAAAAAAGCAGAATTGTCTTTATCTGAAAGAATTTATTACTGTAAATGTGGAAACAGAATGGATCGTGATGTGAATGCAGCAGTCAATATCATGAACGAAGGAAAAAGAATCCTTACAGAATGTGCATGACAGCACGATAAGAAGTCCGTGTCCGGACTTATAACAACCGTGGGGCACACGGGGATAGCCTGTTTTAGCTTTGCCCTGAAGGGCAATTGAGCAGGAAGCCACCACTTCAAAATCTGTAAGATTTAAGTGGTGGGAGCATGTCACTGAGTACTGGCAGAATTATCTGGGGTGTATTTTGGATCAGGTGCAGTCGGCGTTTTATTTGAAGAAGTCCGGTGAGACGGTTATTGAGGTGAAGGTGCCGGAGAATGAGTCGGGGGTGCATCGGGTGTTGTTTTTTAAAAGGCAGGATGGTTGCCATGAGTTGAAGATTCTGGGGTTTGAGATTGGGGATGGGGAGAGGTTGTTGGAGCTGCCGCCGGTTTCGGGGCGGAGGATTGAGGTTTATGGGGATTCGGTTTCTGCTGGGGAGTCAGTGGAGGCGATTGATTTTACTGGAAAAACTGATCCGGAGCATGAAGGGGGTTTTTCTAATTGCTGGTTTTCTTTTCCGTGGCTTACTGCGCGGATGTTGGGGGCGGAGCTTCATGATATTGCTCAGGGTGGGATTGCTCTGATGGATGGTCAGGTTGTGGATTCTATGAAGGATGAAAAGATTTCGCATTTTTTATTCAAAAGAAATGGTGTGGCTACGCCGGGGCATCCGCGGATTCCGGAGCAGTTTGAGATGGCGAGGGAGATGGCGGATTATATTGAGAATGTGCTGGGTGTTTATTCAGAATAGTAAGAAATAATTTTTTACAGGAGTAAAAAGAGAAAGCTATGAAATATATTTTACAGAAAGCGAAAGCAGAAGAGTTGGAAGAAATTTATGGCCTTTATAAGGCGCGTATCCACTGGATGGATGAAAATGGTGTGAGGCAGTGGAATGCGACGGGATATCTGGATCTGTATCCAATCTCATATTTTGAAATGCAGCAGAGGGCTGACAGACTGTATGTGCTGAAGGATGAAACTGGACGGATTTCCGGTGCGGTGGTTCTTCTGGAGGAGGATGCACGCTGGGCTGACAGACTTTTTGAAGAGGCGTTTTATGTGCATAATCTGGTGACTGCTCCGGGGGCGAAGGGTGCCGGACGAAAGATGCTTGTAGAAGCGGAGCGGATTGCCGGGGAAAAGAAGAAAGAGTTTCTACGCCTGGACTGTGATGTGGACAGTGAATTTCTGAACAGTTATTATGGAAACCAGGGATTTGAGCTGGCGGGGAACTGTGCGGAAGGAATGTATAAAGGGAACCGCAGGCAGAAGAGATTAAGGTGACGAGAATGTACGGATACAAATAATGCTTTACAGAAGTGCATTTTCAGATGGAAAAGAGGTTATGAGCAAGTAGCGAATGCGGATGCTTTTATCCGCTTGACAGCAGGATCGCATAAAATTAAGGTTGACGTAAAAAATCGCATATAGTATACTGTGGATGGTTCATCGGAGGGTTAATTGTTCGACGGAAACAATGGCTGGATAAGATGACAGGCTGAGATGCCTGTTGCTTATCCGGCCTTTTTTGAATGAAATCGTGAAACGATTTCATTCATGTAGCGAATGCGGATGATTTTGTCCGCTGTTTTGAAATCGTGAAACGATTTCATTCATGAACAAGTAAAAAGGGGGATAAAAATGGAACAAAACAACACATTTACACAGGGTAAGATCCTGAAGCCGCTGCTCCTGTTTGCACTGCCGGTCCTGCTGGCGCTTTTTCTGCAGGCGATGTATGGTGCGGTGGATCTTCTGATCGTGGGAAAATTTGCTTCGTCTGCGGATGTTTCGGCGGTTTCCACGGGATCGCAGATCATGATGACACTGACCAATCTTGTGAGCAGTTTTGCCATGGGAACGACTGTGCTTCTGGGACAGCAGATTGGTTGTGGAGAGCGGAAGCAGGGCGGTCGTACGGTTGGTACGGCGATCGTAATGTTTGCGGTGATCGCGCTTATTATGACAGCTGTGCTGGTAATTTTTGCGCCGCAGGTGAGTAGCATCATGAATGCACCGGAGGAAGCTTTTGACAAAACAGTAGCTTACGTGCGGATCTGTGGCGGTGGTATGCTGGTAATCGTGGCGTACAACCTGATCGGCTGTATTTTCAGAGGGATCGGAGATTCCAGAACGCCGCTTTTTACAGTTGCCATTGCCTGTGTATTTAATATTGCAGGGGATCTGATCCTCTGTGCAGGATTTAAGATGGGAACCGCAGGTGCTGCTTTTGCAACAGTATTTGCACAGATTATCAGTGTGATCGTTTCTTTTGGCGTTATCCGCAAAAAAGAGCTGCCTTTTGAAATCCACAGAACAGATATCGGGGTCCATGGCCGGACTCTTCGAAAAATGGTTGGTCTTGGTGTACCGATCGCATTGCAGGATCTTCTGGTAAGTGTTTCATTTCTGATCATTTTGGCCATTGTGAATTCCATGGGAGTAACCGCATCCGCAGGTGTTGGCGTTGCGGAAAAAGTCTGTGCGTTTATTATGTTGATCTCTTCTGCTTTTATGCAGTCCATCTCTGCTTTTGTAGCGCAGAATTACGGGGCAGGACGTATGGAACGTGCCAAAAAAGTGCTGCATTATGGCGTTGCAGTTTCCTTTGCCATTGGCGCGGTGATGTTTTTCCTGTCGTTTTTCCACGGAAATGTGCTGGCGGGAATTTTCTCCTCCGATACTATGGTTATCGAGGCAGCAGCCGATTACCTGAGAGCATATGGTATTGACTGTCTGTTTACTGCGATTTTCTTCTGCTATATTGGTTTTTACAATGGAGTCGGCATGACGAAGTTTGTAATGATTCAGGGAATTGTAGGGGCATTTTGTGTGCGTGTTCCGGTGTCATGGATCATGAGCCGCAGAGCCGGTGCAACACTGTTTGACATTGGTCTGGCAACACCGTTTTCCTCAATTCTGCAGCTGGTGCTGTGTCTGGGATGTATGCTGTATCTTAGGAAGAAAAAACGGGTGTGATCTGTATGATCTTACTGTAAACGTTTTCAGAAATGCGGTCTGTCCGTCTGGGGAAAACTATGATAAAATAATCAGAAAACAGGAGGACGTATTATGGAGGACATTTTTCACAGAGTAAGTATTCGCAAATATGAGGATAAGCCCGTAGAGAAGGAAAAAATCCTTCAGATCCTGAAAGCGGGTATGCAGGCTCCGAGTGCATGTAATCAGCAGCCATGGGAGTTTTATGTTGTGACGGATAAAGCGAAAATTCAGGAGCTTTCCAAAGCCACTCCTTATTCCGGATGTGCGGCAGGTGCACCGGTTGTGATCGTTCCGGTATATCGGAATGAAGGGCTGGTAGTGCAGGATATGGCGCAGATTGATATGTCTATCGCCCAGGAGAATATCTGGCTGGAGACTGATGCGCTGGGACTTGGCGGTGTGTGGATCGGAATCGCGCCGCTTAAGGATCGTATGGCTCTGGTTCATGACATTCTGAAACTTCCGGCGAATGTGGAAGTATTTTCCCTCTTTGCTTTGGGCTATCCGGCAGAGAGCAGGAAACAGCAGGATCGTTTTGACGAGAGCAGGATCCATTTTGTGGAATAAGGGATGCATCGAGCCGTTCCAGATTACGATGAAGAACGGCAGAACGTACGGATTTCTGGTACAGTAGAACAGATGTGATAGATAGTATAACAGAATCGAGGACGGAAAAATGGAACATATAGCAAGAGACGAAGCATTTGCATTATTAAAAAAATACAACAAAGATCCTTTTCACATCCAGCATGCGCTGACTGTGGAAGCAGTGATGAAATGGTACGCAAAAGAGCTGGGATATGGCGATGACGCAGAGTACTGGGGCATTGTAGGACTGCTCCATGATATCGATTTCGAGCTTTATCCGGACGAGCACTGTCTGAAGGCACCGGAGCTTCTCCGTGAGGCTGGTGTCGGCGAGGATATTATCCATGCAGTCGTATCTCATGGTTACGGAATTACAGTAGGATGCGGAGCGACCATTGAGACTGCACCGGAGCATGAGATGGAAAAAGTTCTCTTTGCAGCGGATGAGCTGACAGGCCTGATCTGGGCAGCAGCGCTGATGCGTCCGTCCAAGAGCACCAAGGATATGGAGCTGAAATCTCTGAAAAAGAAGTACAAGAGCAAAGGTTTTGCAGCCGGCTGCTCCAGAGAGGTGATCCAGCGAGGCGCAGATCAGCTTGGCTGGGATCTCGCGAAACTTCTTACCATGACACTTCAGGCCATGGCCGACAGTGAGGATGAGATCCAGAAAGAGATGGAAGCGGAAGCATAAAAGAGGTGGATGCATGAAAGAATATGAGATCATTATCGAAGCTATGAATCCATGTGGTGGAGAACGTTATGCACAGCAGGAGATCATTGAGGCAGAAATTGAAAGCCCGGAAGCCTATGTAGAAGCAAATAAAAGACTTCCGGTCATTGAGACGATCCACCGGCCAAATGGAGAAGTTGTGATCGAAACCGGCAATGAAGCGGGTTACAGGATAAGATACACATTTTCAGAATAAGATATATCGGAAAAACAACGTCTGAGATATATAACCAAAACAGACGTTGTTTTTTTGTGAACTTTTTTGATACATTCCGGCAGAAAAAACTTGACCTGAAGCTATGTTTATCCCCTATGATATAGATTATAATTGAGAAAAAATATCGTTTGAATATAAATCACAGAGCAATTATATTCATGAACATGTAGTAAAGTGGAAAATGGAGGAAATCATATGGAATATCGGAAACTGCCTCATGGCGAAGAAATGATCAGCGTGATCGGAATGGGTTCATCTGTAGTAGGGGAGCAGAGCGAGAAGAAAATTATCGAGACAGTAGAGTATGCACTGGATGCAGGTGTGAATTATTTTGACATGGCAGGTGGTCATGCAACGATTTTTCCAGCTTATGGTAAGGCATTGGAAGGACGCAGAAAAGATGCCATGCTGCAGGTGCATTTCGGGGCAAACTATACAACCGGTGAATACGGCTGGACTACCAATCTGGATACCGTAAAGCGTTCCATCGACTGGCAGCTTAAAAATCTGAAAACAGATTATATTGACTTTGGATTCATGCACTGTCTGGATGAGGAAGCGGATCTTCGTACTTATGAGAAACATGGGATTCTGAAGTTTATCATGGATCTGAAAGATCAGGGTGTTGTGAAATATGTGGGACTGTCTACCCATGCACCGGAGCTTGCAAACAAAGTCCTGGATATGAACATTCTGGACATGATAATGTTTTCCATCAATCCCATGTATGATTTCGGACAGGGAGATTTTGCCCTGGGAAGTAACGGTGAGCGTCAGACTTTGTATCGTCGCTGCGAAAAAGAAGGCGTTGGAATTTCCGTCATGAAACCATTTAATGCAGGTCAGCTTCTGGATGCGGCCAAGTCACCCTTCCATCAGGCACTGACACCGGCACAGTGTCTCCAGTATGCACTGGATAAACCAGGTGTGCTCACGGTTGTAGGCGGCCCTGGAAATGTAGAGCAGCTGAAAGAAATCCTGAGCTTCCTGGACACTATAGAAGAAGAGCGTGATTATTCGATCATTGGTTCTTTCACACCGGATGATTCCGTTGGCAAATGTGTTTACTGTAAACACTGCCATCCATGTCCGGCAGGTTTAAATATCGGTCTGATCAACAAGTATTATGATCTTTCCCTTCAGGGCGATGGGATGGCGAAGGATCATTATCTGACTCTGGAAAAACATGCCTCCGACTGCATCAGGTGCTTCATCATAATCAAAAACAAAGTCGGTAGGCTTCCCTGTATACAAACCTTCTGCAATACGTTCAGTAAGGGATTTGCCAACACCAATAATGTGCATGGTTTCTCTATCTATAAAAATAGGATATGTTTGATTAGGACGTGTTGTTTTATCAAATGTACTTAAAGTTAACCCTTCAAATGGACTACGCTCAATAC
>CAVEKJ010000074.1:0-7619 GCA_963616205.1 Prevotella sp. | reverse complement strand
TGGTCTGAATGTCTACTACTACATGAAGCATTTGCTGACAGAACTGACGCAGGTTGTTCGTGCCGATGGAAGCATAGATGAAAAAGATTTGGAAATACTCATGCCGTGGTCAAAAGCCCTTCCGGCTGAGTGTTACAAGCGCCGCAAATAAGCGGCGCTGTATTTGGCGTGGAGCGAAGGATTTGACCTTTACGTTGCACAACCACCTGTCAATCATTCTCTAACCATAAAACCACTGGATTACAAGAATAATGGCTCTCATGCAACTGTTATCAATTTGTTATCAAAAGACTTTTTGAAGTGCCGCAAACCCGCATAAATACTGGATTCTTAAAGCATTTCAAATTATTCAAACTCAATCGTTCCCGGCGGCTTACTAGTAAGATCATAGAATACGCGGTTCACGCCCTTAACTTCATTGATAATACGGTTCATCACCTTATTAAGTACTGCATAAGGAATCTCGGCGGATTCAGCAGTCATGAAGTCAATGGTCTTGACTGCACGGAGGGCTACTGCATAATCGTAGGTTCTGAAGTCTCCCATTACACCTACGCTTCGCATATTCGTAAGGGCTGCGAAGTACTGGTTTGGCATCCAGGATGGGTCTTCGCCGTGTTCTTTTTTGTAGTCGGCGGCTGCTTTGTCGACTTCTTCACGGTAGATGTAGTCTGCATCCTGTACGATGCGTACTTTATCTTCGGTTACTTCTCCGATGATACGGATTCCAAGGCCCGGGCCTGGGAATGGCTGACGGAATACCAGTCTTTCCGGAATTCCAAGCTCGAGGCCGGCTTTACGAACCTCGTCTTTGAAAAGGTCACGGAGTGGCTCGATGATTTCTTTGAAATCAACGAAATCCGGAAGGCCTCCTACGTTGTGGTGGGATTTGATCACTGCGGATTCTCCGCCGAGACCGCTCTCTACAACATCCGGATAAATGGTTCCCTGTGCAAGGAAATCTACGGCACCGATCTTCTTGGCTTCTTCCTCAAAGATACGGATAAACTCTTCACCGATGATCTTACGTTTCGCCTCAGGCTCTGTAACACCAGCAAGCTTGTCGTAATATCTCTGCTGTGCGTTCACACGGATAAAGTTCAGATCAAACTGACCATTCGGTCCGAATACACCTTCAACCTCATCACCTTCATCTTTACGGAGAAGGCCGTGATCTACGAATACACAGGTGAGCTGCTTGCCGATCGCTCTGGAAAGGAGTCCTGCTGCTACGGAGGAATCTACACCACCGGACAGGGCAAGAAGAACTTTTCCATCGCCGACTTTCTCACGGATCTCTTTGATCGTGTGCTCAACAAAGGCATCCATCTTCCAGTCTCCGGCGCATTCACAGACACCAAGTACGAAGTTAGACAGCATTGTCTTTCCTTCTACTGTGTGCAGCACTTCCGGATGGAACTGGATCGCGTACAGCTTCTTCTCTTCATTCTGTGCAGTTGCTACCGGACAGTCTGCAGTGTGTGCAGCGATCTCGAATCCCGGCGCAACCTGGGAAATATAGTCTGTATGGCTCATCCAGCAGATTGTTTTGTCAGATACGTTTTTGAAGATTTTGGAATCTTTTTTATCGATGAGAAGCTCTGTCTTACCATACTCGCTGACATCTGCTTTCTCAACTTTTCCGCCAAGGACATGCATCATGAGCTGTGCTCCGTAGCAAAGTCCAAGTACCGGAATACCCATCTCAAATAATTCTTTCTGGTAAGTCGGTGAATCTGCCTCATAGCAGCTGTTTGGTCCGCCGGTAAGGATGATTCCTTTCGGATTCATCGCTTTAATCTTCTCAAGATCTGTCTTGTAAGAATAGATTTCGCAATATACATTGCATTCTCTGACACGTCTTGCAACCAGCTGATTGTACTGACCGCCAAAATCAATGACAATAACTAATTCTCTTTTCAAGGCTTTCCTCCTGTTGTTTATAACATCTTTAGAATCTGTTACTCATTATAAATGAGTGCATGAACTTTTACAATGCTAATTTTATCTCACGTTGGAATTTTTATTTTCTGGAAAAAAATTTCACTGTTTTTTCGCCCGCTCATCCCAGTAAGTACAGTCATTTCTTCCAATTACTTCTGAGGTAAATGGAGTACCATCATTCTTCTTATAATGTCTGGTTGCCCGGAAAACATA
Organism: Prevotella sp.; assembly: GCA_963616205.1. Lineage (GTDB taxonomy): Bacteria > Bacillota > Clostridia > Lachnospirales > Lachnospiraceae > Blautia_A. The sequence continues at coordinate 5,462 of CAVEKJ010000074.1, read as the reverse complement.
TTTTGCGCCGACATAAACGATCGGTACATTAAAGAACACGATCAGAATATTTCCAAGGTCAGAAAATGCCCAGAGGTTTCCAAGTTCCAGTCCTGCGATATTACAAAGGATTCCAAACGCCGCAACAAAAAGCCCAATGCAGCGTACAATATTGATACAGATTTTATCTTTACGGATGCGGTTTGCCGCAATTTCCGAAAAACTGATCATTCCAAGCAGACAGGTAAAAGCAAACAGACAGAAACATAAAGTCACAAGAAAAGTAACGATTCCATTCATTGCGGTTCCCGGAGTCAGCACGGCAATGGATTCCGTATATTTCGGAAGCTTATCAAGCGCCTGCCAGTTTTCCGCATCCGCACCTGTCCAACAATGTGCCATAACTACCACAAATCCGGTAAGTGTACAGATCACGATGGTGTCCAGAAAAACTCCCAGAGAAGCGATCACACCCTGTTCACACGGATGTTTGGCATCAGCTGCTGCCGCTGACATGGTAATCGTTCCCTGACCTGCCTCATTGGACATCAGGCCACGCTTTACCCCCTGTGCAAGCACCGTTCCGAATGCGCCTCCAAAGAATGCATCCGGTTTAAATGCCCCGGCAAAAACACTCTCAAAGAAATATGGAATACGGGTAACATTCAATATAATAAGAAGTAATACTACTGCCATATAGAGGACTGCCATAACCGGCACCATCATATCCGTCCATCTGGTAACTTTTTTGATTCCACCAAATGCGATGGCTGCCGTGAGAACTATGATCAGCGCACCTACTATATAATAGAAAGAAGAACCGCTTGCGATGGTTTTTCCAGTTACGATTTCTGCCATACGTCCTATTGAGGAAACAACGTTGAAGCCCTGTGCAGGCAGACAGCAGAGGGCGTACAGAATATACAGTACTGAAAGAAAAACTCCGATCCATATCTTGTTTCCAAGAAGTTTTCTTCCATAAAAAGGAAGGCCACCTACAAACTCATCGTCTTTTTTCTCCTTAAAAATCTGTGCAAGAACACCTTCCATGTATGCAACTGCCATTCCGAAAAAAGCGGATATCCACATCCAGAACAAAGCTCCCGGTCCTCCTACCGCAATCGCCCCTGTTACACCCAGGATATTTCCCGGTCCTACACGCATGGCCGAACTTAAGAAAAACGATGCAAGAGGCGAAATTCCTGTTTCAATAACACGTTTCTCTGTCATAGTCCGGATTCCTTTTTTAAAGTAGGTTACCTGCATAAATCCGATCTTGAAGCTGAAAAAAATCCCGGATCCCAGAAGCAATATGATTGCAAAGGATATGTTCCCCAGAATTGGAATACTGCTGTACCAGTCAAAATTTGTGGGGAAATCCCAGAGAAAATCTGACAGTGGTCCGATAAAGCTGAATACTCCGTTGATTGCCTCAAACACTCTCTCCATAGCTATTTCCTCCCTTTTTTATCTGAAGGTTTCAGAATTAAATACAGACAGGCATTCCCGCACTTAAAGTGGTAATATAGATATCTCCATTTACCTCTCAACAGAAGATTCACGGGCCGGTTTGCATGACGCTGTATATCACATCCGTCAACATTCATTTCTTCTTCAGATTTTTATGCTATGGTTTATTATACCGTATAGCCTGTGAAAAGTCCTCTTTATTTTTAGTATTTTTGCGTAAATTACAGAATTTTCCATTCTTATAAGGTTTTTTCGTTTTAACTTACAGATTAGTCTGAACAAACAATTGGGAATTTCGCAGGATTTTATAAGAATTTATGAGATATTTAGATTTTTCTCACAGATTTTTAAAATGCTTCTCACAGTTCCATCACATTTTGACGGTATATTATTAAGCAAATAAAGCACAAAGCTTTTTCATCTTATAGATCATTACTTATTTTTCTTTTCATACTCTGCCGGGTCCGTTCCAAGACCCGGCCCTCCTTTTTTCTGGGATATTTTCCCAAAAAAATCTATACAAATAATAACGGTGTCTAAATTAGACCCTCTGATCACATCTGATGATCGACCTTTTTACCAGCTGCTGATTTCACTCCATTTCCCTTCGGATCACCCCTCCCACGTTCGACCACAAAAACCTCCGAAACCCGCATAAACACTAATTTCAAGCACAAAAAACACCGTCCCCGCAACTCCTATGTCTGCAAAAACAGTGCTTTTAGTGCGTCTTCAGGGGTTCGAACCCTGGACACCCTGATTAAGAGTCAGGTGCTCTACCAACTGAGCTAAAGACGCATATTTAATTGTTTGTCTTTTGTTTCTTTCGTTCCTCAAGACATGTTGTATTATACGTTATGGTTTGAGGAAAGTCAACACCTTTTTTTAATTTTTTTTATTTTTTTCTTTTTTATTTTCTGTATCTTCATTTGATGCAATTTTATTCAGTGTTTTTTCTATTTCTGACAGCGAATTTTTAATCTGGGATGCCTGGTTGCTGATGCTGCGGTTTACACTGTTGAGGCTCCGCCGGAATGAATTGGATTTTCTTTTTTTCATATTTTATTTCCCCTTTTTAAACGAGTCAAGGAAGTCCCCTGCTTCTTATCATATGAAAAACAGGCCAATCTGTTTCCAGATCAGCCTGCAAAAAAATATCGAATATTTATGATCCACGTTCACTGCACATCTCTATGATCAGGCAGATATCGCAATCCGCATTCGCTTCATAGTTCCGGTCTTAATAAAATCAAAAATCCACCGATTTCCACCACCGCACAACCAGCACCACCGCCAGCGCTGCAGTCAGCAGATCTGAAATCGCCTGAGACGCCAGAACACCATGATATCCTGCAACCCTAAGGGCCACATTCAGCACAATGGCAAAGATCACGCCCTGCCTGCTTACTGACAGAAGAAATGCTCCCACTGCCTGTCCCGCTGACTGGAAGGTACAGGTACTGATCAGCACGATTCCCATAAATACCATGCCAGCAAGCTGCAGGCGCAGCATCAGCGCACCATTTTCCACAACGGAAGGATCGCTCATAAAGATCCGCACAAGCTGCGGGGCAAAAAATCCAAGTACAGCCATAAGCACAAGCGCCAGCCCACCCTCAAAGAGATAGGCAAATTTCAGCGTTCCCTTCAGTCTCTCACGGTTTTTCGCACCATAATTGTACCCGATCAGCGGCTGCCCGCCAAAAGCAAAACCAACCAGGATCAAAGCAGCGATCATATTGATCTTCATAACAATACCCATGGCAGCAACCTTATCGTCGCCAAATCCCAGCAACGCACGATTTGTCAGGGCAATTCCGATACTCTGCATGATATTGGTAATGGAAGCCGGAATTCCAATTGTAAAAACTGCCCTGATCTCCTCGCCTGAAATATAAAATCCCTTGGGATTCACCGAAAGATTTCTGCTCTTTTTGATAAGGAACCATACAAAGAAAATATCTGTGCACACATTTCCAATAACTGTAGCAGTAGCAGCACCTGCCGCACCCCAGCCAAGTCCGAAGATCATCACAGGATCCAGAATAATATTCACAACAGCACCCAGCACAGAACCAACCATAGACGCTGTTACAAAACCTTCTGTACGAAGCTGATTGGACGGGGTCAGCGCCACTATAATAAACGGAGCACCCAGCGCAATGCAGGTATAATACTGAGACGCATACTCCCACGTCGCCTCACTCGCACCCAGCATCCTAAGAATCGGGCTTCGCAAAATCATCAGCACAGCCGCGATCACCACGCCGCAGATAATGGCCCCATAAAAACTAAACACACTGATCCTCTTCGCATCCGCAAATTTCTTTTCCCCGAAAAGCCTGGAAATAAAAGAGCTTCCGCCCAGACCAAAAATATCTCCAAGCGCGATCATCAATGTAAAGATCGGCGTCCCCAACGCAACACCAGCCACCAGATTTGTATTCCCGGTGCCCGCAATAAAATAGGTATCTACCATATTATAAACCAGCGAAACCACCATACTGAACACAACTGGAAGCGCCAGTTTAAAATACGCCTTCGGGATCGGATACTTCTCAAAAATCTCTTCCTGCATTTTATTCCCTCTATTTCTGTCTGATCACCATCTTGCAGATCGGATTACCCATGGAAGAAAACTTCTCCTCGTACTCCGTCATCACGTTACCCTTAACCAGTTCTTCATCATGATGAAGATCAAAAGTACAAACCTCCAGATTCCAGTCTGCCTCCTTCACCTCTTCCAGGGAAAACTCAAACAACCCACGGTTATCTGTCTTAAACTCCACGGCACCATCCTTCTTCAGCACTTTCTCATACCTGCTCAGGAACTCTCTGGAAGTCAGTCTCCTCTTAGCATGACGCGCCTTCGGCCACGGATCAGAAAAATTCAGATAAATCCCGTCAACCTCATCCTTCTCAAAAATCTCCGGCAAAAGCCTTGCATCCACACGGATAAACACAAGATTGGAAAACTTCTCCCCAGCCTCCTCAAGCTCCTCCCTCTTCTGCAGCGCCCGAAGAAGCACACTGTCATACATCTCAATCCCAACAAAATTCCTCTCCGGATGCAGCCGGGCCATATCCATCAGAAAACGCCCTTTCCCCATACCAACCTCAAGAAAAAGCGGTCGCTTCTCACCAAAAACACTCTCCCACTTCCCCTTAAACCTCTCCGGCTCATCAATCACCCAATCACACTCTAAAATAGCATCCTTCGCCCCAGGAATATTACGTAATCTCATAAACAACCTCCAAAGAATCTTCTTATAATAAACAACTCAAATCATCACTACCCGCAACCAGCAATCCCAGCCAGACACATCTATCCACCCTCTCACCAGCCGCATAAACCAGAACGCCCTCATAAATATGATAAACTTTCTCATTTACCATCATTCCAAAAAATACTCATTCACAAGACGTCCCAATACCCAACTATACATGCAATTTGCCTGCTACCGCAAGCAAAAAATAAAAAAATTATTATTTTATTATTTCTCCAACCAAGGCGACAGCAAAGCGCCTCGCCGCCCGTCCGCACCCCATCGGCACAGCCTCACACCCCCAACACCGCTGCATCCACACATCCCTCATCGGCTCAGTCTACCGCATCCCCAATACCGCCGCATACACACAACCTCATCGGCTCAACCACACACATCCCCAATACCGCCGCATACAAACACAAGTTAGCAATCTCCCACCCCCACAACCAAGCACTCCTTCAAAAAAAGCCCGAGGGGTGTGCAGAGGGGCCGTGGCTTTACGGCCCCTTTGCGGTTTTCCTTTTTCACAAAAAAAACCAAAAATATCGAATAATAAACAAAGCCCCTTTTTCCGTCTTTTTTTGAACATATTTATTCAAATATTGCAAAAAAATTAACAACTTTTTAGTTGTTTTCACCAGAAAAAAGGTGTATCATAAAGAAATCAATTATAAACAATAACCAAACAAGGAGGGCGCAATGGAACAAATCCTAAACAAGCTTTCGGAAATCGAAGCTACAGCC
>CAVEKJ010000073.1:0-7644 GCA_963616205.1 Prevotella sp. | reverse complement strand
CAGTTTGCAGTCATGGATGCGGAAAATCCGGATTTTCCGGATGAGGAATTTGACGTGATCGTATCCCGAAATCTTACCTGGACACTGCCGGATGCAGAACATGCTTATCAGGAATGGTTCCGTGTGCTGAAACCAGGCGGAGTGATGATCAATTTGGACGCCAACTATGGAGCGGCAGATTTTGCGGATACTGCAGATCTTCCGGAAAACCACGCCCATCATCAGATCCAGGACGATCTGATGCAGGAGTGCGAAGACATTAAACGCCAGCTCCCTATCAGTTCTTTCCTTCGTCCTGCCTGGGATCTGGAAACCCTGGGTCGTATGGGTGTGGAAGAATTTTCCTTTGACCTGGGTATCAGTAAACGGATTTATATCGAAAAAGATGAGTTTTACAATCCAACCCCGATGTTTTTGATCTTTGCGAAGAAACAGGGGTAAAGGCATGCTGAATATCAAACAGATCCAGTATTTTGCGGCCTGTGCCAAAACAGGTTCCTTCAGTCAGGCCGCAGAGCTGCTTTTTACTACCCAGTCCAATGTAAGCAAGGTGATTCGCTCCATGGAGGACGACATGCGTACCCAGCTGTTTGTCCGCCATGCAAAAGGGATCGAGCTGACGCCGGAAGGGGAACGTGCCTATGGCCATGCCAGAAAGATCCTGGACAGTCTTTCGGAACTGGAAATGCAGGAGCAGCCTCTGAAAAAAGACAGCCTCCGGGTCAGTTTTCACCCAAGTTCCTGGTTTGCGGATGCATTCGTAAAGTATTATGAAGTCCACAAAGACCAGGATCTGCATTACGAAATGTATGCCGCAGATATGTCAGATATTGTGAAACGTGTAAAAGCCCGTCAGGACGATATGGGTTTTGTGTATGTGATGCAGAATCAGCTGGGAGCATTTCAGTTTTTTTTATCCAGGAATTATCTGGAATTTCAGGAACTTTGCACCACTGCAGTTCAGATTTTCTCCGGGAAAAAGAATTCCGGGGAGCTGGGACAGGAGGCGTGTCTTAAGGATTTGCGCCTCATTCAGCGTTTTCCGGACGAGTTTTCCCCGGACAATTACCGTAATCTTGTGGAGGAAGACGGACATTCTGTGGTAGACGCGGAAACCGTTGTGGTAACAAACAGCGATTATATCATGGAACGTCTCCTGGGTTCCGGTGAACTTTATAACATCAGTGGCGGCGACCTTGGCGGCCGGAATCCAAAGTATTCCAGTTCCATGTATACATTTCCGGGGGAAGGCCAGAAGCTTGTTTTTGGCTGTATCCGGAGAAAAGGGGAGGAAATTCCGGAATACGTAGAAGAGTTTCTTGATTTTATAAAGAGCAGGATAAAACTGGCATAAAATATGGACCGGACAGGCAGGACGTCCGGTCTTTTTTGACGGCAAAAATGGTATACATCCAAATGGAATGCACATCCATGCCAGATCCGACTGGCTGATATCCCCGTAGTGGGGTTGTGGAAAGCCCGGCAGACTGTTATGCTTTCTGTAACGTATGAAGCACATACAGAATGGAAAGGAATTAAAATGCAGAGATATATTCTGAAAAGATTATTGCAGCTGATCCCGGTCCTTGTCGGGATCACTTTTTTGTCTTTTGCCATGATGCGGCTGGCAGGGGGCGATGCAGTGACCTATATGTATGAAAATGCCGGAGCGGTGGTATCCCAGGATATCATTGACGAGACCAAGACTGAATATGGACTGGACAGGCCCTTTCTGGTGCAGTATGCATCCTGGCTTGGCGGCATGGTCACCGGAAATATGGGAGAAAGCTATGTATCCCACCGGGATGTGTATGAGACCTTTGTTTCCAAACTTCCGGCAACCCTTCTTCTGACCCTGTCGTCGATCCTTGTGACGGTTCTGATCGCAGTTCCTTTCGGGATTCTTTCAGCAGTGAAACATAACCGGTGGATCGATTATGTGATCCGGGTTTTCAGCTTTGTGGGAAATTCCATGCCGAATTTTTTTGCGGCCATGGTGCTGGTATATTTTCTGTCTGTGAAATTTAACTTTTTCCCGGCAGTGACCAACAGCAGCCTGGGGCAGAGCATTGTCCTGCCGACACTGACCCTTGCCATTTCCATGGCAGCCAAGTATACCAGGCAGATACGGGCGGCAGTTCTGGAAGAACTGAACAACCCCTATGTACTGGGGGCAAAGGCAAGAGGAGTTCGTGGAAGCGTGATCGTCTGGAAAAGCGTGATGAAAGTTTCCATGCTGACGATCCTCACTCTTCTGGCGTTATCCATCGGAAGCCTTCTGGGAGGAACTGCCATTGTAGAAAATATTTTCATGTGGGATGGCGTGGGCAAGCTTGCCGTAGATGCCATCACTATGCGGGATTATCCCGTGATCCAGGCTTATGTGGCATGGATGGCAGTGATCTATGTGCTGATCAATCTGGTAACGGATGTGATCTATCACTATCTGGATCCCCGGGTCCGGCTGGGAGGTGAAGGCGCATGAGTGAAACAAAGCAGGTTACCAGCCGGAAGCAGAAAGTCAGAAAAGATCACACAAAAACAAAGCTGCTCTTTTTTCTGATACTTACCGCAATTCTGCTTCTGGCGGCAGCTTTTGCCAGATATCTCTGTCCTTATGATCCCTATGCACAGGATCTGATGGCAGCGCAGAAACCGCCGTGTGCAGAGCATCTTCTTGGAACAGACCGTTACGGAAGAGATATGCTTTCCAGAGTTCTTGTGGGGAGTACCGTCAGCATTTACGGGTCCCTTCTCCTGGTAGCGATCGTTACAGTGGTGGGAACTGCAGTTGGGATTTTCTGCGGGTGGAAGGGCGGAAAAGCAGATACAGTTCTTATGCGTATTTCCGATCTGTTCCTTGCTTTTCCCGGGCTTGTTTTTGCACTGGCAGTAGCCGGAGTGCTGGGCGGCGGCATTCAGAACGCGGTTCTTGCACTGGCAGTGATCGGATGGCCGAAATTCGCAAGGCTGGCAAGAAGCCTGACTATGGCACAGAAAGATGCGCCATATATGATGGCTGCCAGGCTTTCCGGCAGCAGTACCGGAAAACTTCTTATAAAACATATCCTGCCAAATATCGCAGGGCCGATCCTGGTAACGGCAGTTCTTGATATCGGAACCATGATGATGGAGCTTGCGGGACTTTCCTTCCTGGGACTGGGGGTCAAACCACCGATGGCAGAGTGGGGAAGTATGATCAGTGACGGAAGAAGCATGCTGCAGATTACCCCGTGGATGGCTCTGGCACCTGGAGCCGCGATCTTTGTCACAGTTATGATCTTTAATCTTCTGGGAGATACCATCCGGGATTATCTGGACCCGAAAACCGGAAACCATAAAAAATGAAACCGTGCACCGGAAAACGGATGCAGGAAATACAGCCCGTGGAAAAATTTTTCACGGAGAAAGAGAGGAAAAGAGATGAAGAAAAAAGTACTGGCAGCAGCACTCACTTTGGGGCTGGTCATGAGCATGACAGGAAGCATGGTGTCCGCCAAAGCGAAGGAGGAGGGTACCACCTTTGTCTATGGAACCACCGGCTACAGTGAAGAAATGGGAGATGCCGGACTGAATCCTCATGACGGTTATTCCGGCTGGAGCTGTATCCGCTACGGTGTAGGTGAGACATTGTTTAAATATAATGACAACATGGAAGTAGAGCCATGGCTTGCAACGGATTACGAATTTGTGGACGATAATACTGTGAAGATCACACTTCGTGACGGGGTGAAATTTTCCAGCGGCCGGGATCTGGACGGAGAAGCCGTCAAAGAATGTCTGGAAGACCTGATCAAAAATCATGACAGGGCACCTTCTGATATGAAGATCGATCAGATCGAGGCGGATGGAATGACGGTGACGATCCATACATCAGAGCCATGTCCGGCGCTGATCAATTATCTTGGCGATCCTTACGGAGCTATTATTGACATGGATTACGGCATTCAGGGAGAAGGCGGTTCTGCAAATGTGGCAGGCACTGGACCTTTTATCGCAGAGGAAGTATCACCGACAGAGATCAAGCTTGTAAAAAATGAGAATTACTGGGGCGGAGAAGTAAAGACGGATAATATTGTGGTGAAATCTTTTACAGATGGAAGTGCTCTGACTGCCGCACTGCAGACTGGAGACGTCCAGGGAACCTATGGACTTCAGTATGACAATTATGCGTTGTTTGACGGAAATCCGGAATACCAGATCAGTTCCGTTGCAACAAGCCGCTGTTTCTTTGGGGAGTTTAATATGGAATCTGAGACCATGAAAGACCAGAATGTCCGAAAAGCTATTTCCATGGGAATTGATAAGGAAGGTTTTTGCAGTGTGATCATGCAGGAACGGGGAGTTCCGGCCACTGGTGCATTTCCGGACAGTTTTTCTTTTGGAAATAAAGAGGTAAAAGCAGAGTCCTATGATCCGGATGAAGCGAAGAAACTTCTGAAAGAATCCGGCTGGGAAGATACAGACGGGGACGGATATGTGGATAAAGACGGGAAAAAACTTTCTATTACATGGCTGACCTATCCGGGCCGCCTGGAGCAGCCGAAACTTGCGGAATATGCACAGTCCACTTTAAAGGACATTGGAATCGAGGTAAATGTAAACAATACGGCAGATGCATCCACCTTTGCGAAAAACGGGGAATTTGACGTGTATGTAAGTTCTATCACCACGGCACCTACCGGAGATCCGGAGTATTTCTTTACCAGTGTGGTGCAGAGTGATGCGCCAAAAAATTTCGGAAAATACAACAGTGAAAAACTGGATGAGCTGGTAAAAAAACTCCACGGAACCTTTGATACGGAAGAGAGAAGCAAACTGGCTGTTGAAGCGCAGCAGACCATTCTGGATGATAATGCCTATTTCTTTGTTTCCAATCTGAATATGGGACTTGTGTCAAGATCCAATGTATCCGGGCTGGTGGCACATCCCTGTGATTATTATGAGATCACGGCGGATCTGGAAGTGAAATAATTGCTGACAGGGAGACGAAAAATGAAACCATTGCTGAAACTGGAACATGTGACAATTTCTTATAACGGAGAGCCTGTCGTGCACGACATCAGTTTTACGCTGGAGCCGGGAGAGATCCTGGGAATCGTGGGAGAATCGGGGAGCGGAAAGAGCAGTCTGATAAAAGCCATGGCAGGGCTTCTGGGAAATGAAGGGATGGTTACAGAAGGTGACATCTGGTACCGGGGAAAAAATATTTCGGATATGCCGGAAAAAAAGCTTCGTAATCTCCTGGGACCAGAGATCGGCTTTGTTTTTCAGGACTGCGGAGCTGCACTCTGCCCGGTCCGCCGTGTGGGAGATCAGATCTATGAGAGCATGACGGCCCATGGGAAGATCAGCAGAAAAGACTGCGATGAAAGAGCTTCCGAAGTTTTGAAAAAGATCGGCCTGAAAGATCCGAAGCGTGTGCTGAAGAGCTATCCGTTCCAGCTGTCCGGCGGTATGAACCAGAGAGTCGGGATCTGCACAGCCATGCTGCAGCAACCTTCGCTGCTTCTTGCAGATGAGCCTACCAGCGCCCTGGATGTGACGGTACAGCGGCAGGTTGTGGAAGAAATGCTTTTTATGCGAAAAGAATCCGGAACTTCCATGATCGTTGTCACCCATAACATCGATGTTGTCCGGAAAATGGCAGACAGTGTGCTGGTACTCAAAGAAGGAAAAAATATGGAATACGGAAAAGTCTGTCAGGTGCTGGAGCATCCGCAGAATCTGTATACAGAAGAACTTCTTGCGGCAGTTCCGGTACTGCGGCGGAAAAATCAGAAAAATCGGCCGGAAATCGGACAGCAGGCACAGATTTTTGTGGATGACAGTAAATGTGAAAATGAAAGGGGAAAACATGCAGGAATCCTTACTGGAAGTGAAACATCTGAAAAAAGTGTTCCGTTCTGGAAAAGAAAATTTTACGGCAGTGGAAGATATCAGTTTTTCTCTTGAACCGGGAGAATGCCTTGGAATCGTAGGAGAATCCGGGTCCGGAAAAAGTACCGTTGCAATGATGCTGACCCACCTTACCGAAGTTACAGATGGAGAGATTTTTTTGCAGGGGAAAGATATCACATCTCTGAAAGGGCGGCAGCTCCGGGAAATCTACCGGGAGATCCAGATGGTTTTCCAGACACCGGCAGGATCCTTTGATCCCAGATGTACCCTTGGAGATGGAATTGGGGAAAGTCTCCGGAATATGGGGATAAGTAAAAAGGAAACCAGGGAGCGTGTGGAAAAACTTCTTCTTACTTGCGGTCTGTCCCCGGAATATGCAGACCGTTATCCCCATCAGATCAGCGGAGGGGAGTGCCAGAGAGCAGCCATCGCCAGAGCCTTGGCTGTGGAACCAAAAGTTCTGATCTGTGATGAGGCAACCAGTGCTCTGGATGTAACGGTACAGAAGCAGATCATGGAGCTGCTTATAAAACTTAAAAAAGAAAATCAGCTGTCCTTTCTTTTTATCTGCCACGACCTGGCCCTAATCCAGATGTTCTGCGACCGGGTGATCGTGATGCACGACGGACACATGGAAGAAGAAGGAACCCCGGAAGAGATCATCGAGAATCCGAAGACGGAGTATGCGAAGCGGTTGATCGAGTCGGTGCTGTGATGCCACCAGACAAAGACGAAAGAATGAAGCCCTCAGTAGTGCGAATACTGAGGGCTTTTTTGTATGTTACACGTTGACGCAGTTTCCCTCACCCGATATAATTAAAAAAGAGACAAAACCGGATAAAAACGGAATAAATAATATAGAGGAGACCACAAAAATGGCAGAAAATTTACAGATCAGACTGGCGAACCCTGAAGAGGCAGACCGTCTGGCAGAGATCGAGGCAATCTGTTTCCCGCCAGCGGAGGCAGCAAGTCATGAGGACGTTGTAAACCGCATGGGAGCATTCCCGGAGAACTTTGTTGTAGCAGTAAAGGACGATCAGATCGTAGGATTTATCAACGGCGGAACCACCGATAAACCGGTGCTTCCGGACGAGTTTTACCATGACATCACCCTTCACAAAAAAGACGGAGAGATCCAGACTGTATTCGGACTGAACGTGATCCCGGAATACCGTCATCAGGGAATCGCCGGAGAACTTGTGGAATACTTCAAGAACCTTGCGAAAGAACGTGGAAAAAAAGCTCTGATCCTTACCTGCAAGGAGCACATGATCCCATTTTATGAGAGCCATGGACTGAAGAAACTGGGCGTTGCAGACTCCTGCCACGGTGGAGCAACCTGGTATGATATGTAGGATTCGGAGACTGTTTCTGTATCCGTGACAGAAAAAGCAGCCTGCTTGTGGATTTCGGGGCAGCCAACAGCAAGATCGAGGGGCGGCCGCGAAGAGAAGTTTTTGACGTGATCATCTCAGACCTTACCACCATCCGCAAAAAAAATCTGCTTCTGACGCATTTTCATCCGGACCATGTTTCCGGACTTCTTTATATGATGCGCTACCGGAGAGACGCCTACGAATTTGAAAAGATCTATCTTCCGGATGTATTTTCCGGCCCGGAAATGAAATACACACTGGCCCTCCTTCTCCTTGCGGACGTGACCAAAAAAGCCAGCCTCCCTGGAAGACGCGTGAGCCTTTTTGCCCTGGCAGAAGCTCTTTGTGCCAGAAAGGTAAAGAT
>CAVEKJ010000072.1:0-7718 GCA_963616205.1 Prevotella sp. | reverse complement strand
GCGTTATAATAAGTGAACGGGAAGAGAAGGGAGCTGATCGCATCACACGGGAAGAATATCTGGAATATCTGATACATACATACCAAAATTTAATATTTTCCATTTGTCTAAAATCGGTGGGCAATCCTTTTGACGCCGAGGATCTGACTCAGGATGTTTTTCTTTCCGCCTACAAAAATCTCTCCCGTTTCGATGGTACTTATGAAAAAGCCTGGCTCAGCAAGATCGCAGTCCACAAATGTCTGGATCATCTGAAAGCAGCCGGCAGACGTACCATTCCCACAGAGGATACTTATTTTGAACAGCTCCACGATAAAGAGTCCTCCCCTGAAGAAGCATTCCTGGACAAAGATTTTCAGGCTCGGGTTCGGCATTTATGTTCGGATCTAAAGAGTCCCTACAAAGAAGTGGCTACCGCTCATTTCTGCGAAGAAAAAACTGCCGCAGAGATTGCCAGAGCACAGAATAAAAATACCAAGACAGTCCAGACGCAGATCTACCGTGCGAGATCTATGCTGAAGGCACTGCTGGAAAGGAGTGATTAGATGCATATACCACAGGATGAATTACAGAAATTCCAGGATGGCACTATGAATACAGAAGAAATGATACATTTTCTGGAGCATATGGATCACTGTGATTTCTGCCTGGATCAGCTGCTTCAGGATGAAGAAACCGTCTCTCTGCAGGCGCCTTCCTATCTGAAGGATGAAATTCTGAAAAAAGCAACTTCACCGGAAGTTCAGGCTTCCAGAAAAATACATGAAACAGCTTACTGGATAAAACTTCTCTGTGCTGGCTTACGTACCGCAGTGGGCATGGGTGTTGCGCTGATCATGCTTTTTTCTGTGTCGCAGACAGATTTTGCTACGCTGCATCCTACCCGGGAAACGCAGGCAAAAATTTCTTCATCATTTGATATCGGATCCGGGCTGAACTGGATTTCCGGTCAGGTAGGATCACATCTTTATGAACATTCTCAGAAGATCAGTGATAATCTGAATGATCTTACGAATAAAATTATAAACGGAGGCAAGTAAATCTATGAAAAAACAAAAACATGGTTTCTGGGTATTTATCTTTTCCCTGATCCCCGGCGCCGGGGAAATGTACATGGGATTCAAGAAACAGGGAATCAGCATTATGCTGCTGTTCTGGGGATCCATTGCGCTGGCTTCTATTACCGGTCTTGGATGGCTGGCCATGTTTCTTCCTGTGATATGGTTCTACAGTTTCTTCAATGTCCATAACCTGAAATCCCTGTCAGAAGAGGAATTTTATTCTGTAGAAGATAATTACATTCTTCATATGGATCAGTTTTCCGGTGATATCGGAAAATTCCTCCAAAAACACAGAAATGTAACTGCATGGATTCTAATCCTGTTTGGTATCTGTATCCTGTGGAGCCGTTTCACAAGACTTCTTTACATCATCGTACCGGATGATCTTGCTGATTATGTATACGATATCTGCAACAACCTTCCTCAGATCGTCATTGCTATCGGTATCATTGCCGCAGGTATTTACCTTCTCACCCAGCAGAAAAAGAAACTGGAAGAAGAGGAAGAAAATAAAGAGGAACACTACTGGGAACCATACCGGCCATATCAGCAGCCATCAGAACCCCTTAACATCAGTTCTTCTGATTCCCAGGATCCTGAAAGCAGCAGTCCAGAAGCAGTTCCTGCTTCTATCACAGAAAAACATACCAATAACAACAATGATCCTGTCCGGTCTGAAAAGTAAAAAGATATAAAAAAGATCCGCTGTCAACATTCCTGACAACGGATCTTTTTTCATGTTCTTTTATATGATCTTACTGCTTATGTGTTACTTTAAGACGTGTCATTGCTCTCGCAAGTGCCAGCTGATTTCTGTGATATTCCATAATGCTCTGCTTCTGGCGAAGCTGCTCTTCTGCACGGTCTTTCGCTTCCTGTGCACGGCGGATATCAATCTCATCCGGGCTCTCTACGCTGAGGCAGAACAGCTTGGCACGGTTGTTGATCATCTCAACAAAACCGCTGCTCACTGCAAAAATATGCTCATTGCCTTCTGCATCCGCAAAACGCATCTCACCAGGAATGATAGCTTCTACGACATTCGCATGATGAGCAAGAAATCCCCGCTCACCATCCACTGCCGGAATAATGAGCTTCTGAGCACGTCCTGCATAAGCCAGTTTATTGCTGGCATAAATTTCCAGGCCAAATGTCTCACTCATAGCCGCTCCTTACTGCCGGTTCTCCTCGGCTTTTGCTTTTGCGATTACATCATCAATGGTTCCAACATTAAAGAATGCATTCTCCGGATACTCATCCATCTCACCATCAATGATTGCCTTAAATCCACGGATTGTCTCTTTCAACGGTACATATTTACCTTTGATACCGGTAAAGTTCTCAGCTACATGGAATGGCTGGGAAAGGAATTTCTGGATCTTTCTTGCACGGAATACGGTCTGCTTGTCTTCCTCTGAGAGCTCCTCCATACCAAGAATAGCAATGATGTCCTGCAGCTCTTTATATTTCTGAAGAATCTCCTGTACTCTACGTGCTACTTCGTAATGTTCCTCACCGACAATATCTGCCTCCAGAATACGAGAAGTAGATTCCAGCGGATCTACAGCTGGGTAAATACCCTGCTCAACGATCTTACGGGAAAGAACAGTTGTTGCATCCAGATGGGCGAATGTTGTTGCCGGAGCCGGGTCAGTTAAGTCATCGGCCGGTACGTATACTGCCTGTACAGATGTAACAGATCCTTCCTTGGTAGATGCGATTCGCTCCTGAAGCTCACCCATCTCAGTTGCCAGTGTAGGCTGATATCCTACTGCGGACGGCATACGTCCAAGCAGAGCGGAAACCTCAGATCCTGCCTGTACAAAACGGAAGATATTATCAATGAAAAGAAGTACGTCTCTGTGTTCCTGATCACGGAAATATTCTGCCATGGTAAGTCCTGTCTCAGCAACACGCATACGTGCTCCAGGCGGCTCGTTCATCTGTCCGAACACTAAGGCTGTCTTCTCGAGAACGCCTGATTCTTTCATCTCTGTCCAGAGGTCATTACCCTCACGGGAACGCTCTCCAACACCGGTGAAAATAGAATATCCGCCATGCTCGGTAGCGATGTTCTGGATCAGCTCCTGAATAAGGACTGTCTTACCAACACCGGCACCACCGAACAGACCGATCTTACCACCTTTGGCATATGGTGCAAGAAGGTCGATAACCTTGATACCTGTCTCAAGGATCTCAACTGCCGGTTTCTGCTCTTCGAATGAAGGCGGATCACGATGGATGACCCAATGCTCTTCACCGTCCAAGGACTCACCGCCATCTACGGTATCTCCAAGAACGTTGAACAGACGACCAAGTGTTTTATCTCCAACCGGAACCTTGATACCGCTTCCGGTAGCTGTTACTTCTCTGTCTCGCTGCAGGCCTTCACTGGCTCCCAGCATGATGCAGCGTACGATATTATTTCCAAGGTGCTGGGACACCTCCATAACGCATCTCTTACCGTTGTTCTCGACTTCAAGGGCATCCTTGATATCCGGAAGCTGTCCGTCCTCAAAAACAACGTCTACAACAGGTCCCATAACCTGTACGATCTTACCTTTATTCATAGTCATCACTTCCTTTTTTGTGCTTTAGCACCGCTGATAACCTCTGTGATCTCCTGCGTGATCGCAGCCTGACGTGCACGGTTGTACTGAATGGAAAGATCCTTCAGCATTGCCTTTGCATTATCTGTAGAGGACTGCATTGCTGTCATTCTCGCATTGTTCTCACTGGCATATGCCTCTACAAGACATCCATAGATCACACCTGTAAGGTAGTTAGGTATCATGGTATCCAGAAGTACATCCGCAGATGGAGATAACACGATCTCCTCCTGATAGATGTCTGCCGGAATCTGACCCACTTTAAAATCGGCTTTCTTCAGCGGTAAAAGCTGCATATTCACATTCTCCATTGCCATTGCATTCTGCATCTGTGTGTAGACAATGTGAATCTCATCCAGCTCTCTTTCCAGAAATGCCCGTACGATCTCTTCTGTGATAAGGCGTGCTCTGTGCATGGTTGGCTTCTGCACGGTATACTGGAAGCTGCCATCCATGTCCACATCTCTCTTGCCGAAATACTGACGCCCTACCATACCCAGGACATACAGTTTGTGATGTCCAGGTACTTCTTCCATGAAGTCTTCTGTCATTTTCTGTACATTATGATTGTATGCACCGGCCATACCTTTATCGCCTGTGATAACGATGGTTCCTACCTTTCTTTCATCCTTCGGAACAAGATGACGTTCGCTGAAGAAAGGATGCTGGATATCCGGCATATGACGGAGGATCCTGGCAATGGCAGCCTGCATATTATAGAAATATGGTTCTGTGTCCTGCAGGATCTTCTTGGCCTTCTGCATCTTGGAAGAAGAAATCATGTACATCGCATTGGTGATCTTCATGGTGTCCTGAATGCTTTTCATACGAGTCTGTATTTCTTTTGCATTTGCCATATCAACACCTACCTGCTCTTATCTGTGAATTCTTCTGCCGCCTTTACGATTTTCTCTACAAGCTCATCGGAGAGCTGTTTTGTAGTTTCGATCTCTTTGCCGATCTCAGGATATACATTATCAAAGTACTCCAGAAGGTCTTTCTGATATTTTTTGATCTGTTTCTTTTCTACGTCAACCATCAGCTTGTGAGTTGCAACACAGAGAGTAATTACCTGCTGATGAAGACTTAACGGGCTGCACAGAGGCTGTTTCAGAAGTTCCATCAGACAGCTTCCGTATTTCAGCTGTGCGGTTGTGGCCTCATCCAGATCAGAACTGAACTGGGTGAACACTTCCATCTCTCTGTACTGTGCCAGGTCGATACGTACGCTACCGGAAGCTTTCTTCATAGCCTTGGTCTGTGCAGCACCACCAACACGGGATACAGAAAGACCAACGTTAACTGCCGGACGCATACCTGAGAAGAACAGATCACTTTCCAGGAAGATCTGACCATCTGTGATGGAAATTACGTTTGTAGGGATATAAGCAGATACATCACCAGCCTGGGTCTCAATGATCGGAAGTGCTGTGATAGATCCGCCACCTGCCTCTTCACTCAGACGGCTGGAACGCTCCAGAAGTCTGGAATGGAGGTAGAATACGTCACCAGGATAAGCCTCACGTCCCGGAGAACGCTCAAGCAGAAGTGACAACGCACGGTATGCCACCGCATGCTTGGAAAGATCATCGTATACGATCAGTACATCTTTACCCTGATACATGAAGTACTCTGCAAGAGCAGTACCTGCATAAGGAGCAATATACTGAAGTGGTGCACAGTCACTGGCTGTAGCGGAGAATACAGTTGTATACTCCATAGCACCGTATTTTTCAAGATTGGAAACTACCTTTGCAACGGTAGAAGCTTTCTGTCCGATCGCAACGTAGATACAGATCACATCTTTACCTTTCTGGTTGATGATCGTATCGGTTGCGATGGATGTTTTACCTGTCTGTCTGTCGCCGATGATCAGCTCACGCTGTCCACGGCCGATTGGGAACATAGAATCGATAGAAAGGATTCCTGTTTCCAGAGGTACAGTTACAGATTTACGGTCAATGATTCCAGGAGCCGGGTTCTCGATCGGACGGTATTCCTCTGCCGCGATCTCTCCCTTTCCATCAATAGGCTCACCAAGTGCGTTCACGATTCTTCCGATGAACTTGTCTCCAACCGGAATACCTGCCTGTTTGCCAGTTCTGGCAACCTTGGTGCCTTCCTTGATTCCTGTATCCTTTCCGAAAAGAATACAACCCATGCTGTTTGCACGGACATCCTGTACCATACCTTTCAGACCATTTTCGAAGGTCACAACCTCACCGTACATGGCATGGTCAATGCCATAAACAGTTGCGATACCATCTCCCACGGAGATGACAGTGCCTACTTCCTGGTCCTTGCTGATTTCGTCATAGTTCTTTATTTCTTCCTTGAGAATCGAAATGATTTCATCTGGATTTATTGCACCCAATTCAATTTCACCTCCGGGTTAATTTCTGTTTCAGTTTCTTATAACGTCCGATGAGGCTCCAGTCGTACTCACGATCTCCTGCCCGAAGAACAAATCCACCTACAAGGGTTTTATCCTCTGTAAGGGTAAGTTCTACTTTTCTGGCAGAAAACTGGTTACGGAGAAACTCCTTCATCTTATCTTCCTGCGCTTCGGTAGGACGTGTCACATAAAGAAGCTCTGCCTTCAGAATTCCTTTCTGTTCCCGGCTGTAAGCATCATAAGCTTCGATGATTTCTTCAATCCTGTCCACTTTCTGATACCTGCACGTTACTTTAAGAAAATTCTTCATTTCCTGCGGAAAAACCCGCTCTATTACCTGTTCTTTTTCTTTGAGGGAAACCAGAGGATTTTCAAGCATCTTTCCTATCTCAGGAGTGCTCTTAAAAATCCTTCCTGTTTCGCAGATTGCCTCCTCCGGGACAGAAAGACCGTATAATGCTTTTGCATAATTAATGGACGTCTCTGTCATGAGGATCACCTGCTCCTTCTAAAAACTGGTCATATAGGGACATATCCTGTGCTTCGTCGTTCTTTTTTCCCATGATTCTGGATGCTGCATCCATAGCCAGCTCGGCAACCTTGCCTTCCATCGCTTTCATAGCAGCCTCCTGCTCAGTGCTGATATCTCTTCTTGCTTTTTCAAGAATCTCACCGGCCTGATCGTTGGCTCTCTTCACGATGCCATCTGCCTGTACTTTTGCCTCGTCCTTAGCCTGCTCTACAATGTTGAAGGATTCTTCCTTCGCAGATTTCAGTGCATCCTCATACTGTCCTTTCAGCTGGTTTGCCTCAGCGGTTGTCTTCTCTGCTGAAGCAAACTGCTCATCGATCATGGCTTTTCTCTTTTCCATGACACCGATGATCGGGCCAAAAAGGAACTTCTTCATTAAAAGATAAAGAACGATCAGGTTTATAATAGTAAAGACAAGGTTGATATCAATTTTAATCACCTGGTCCACCTGCCTCTCTTAATCCTGAATTAGTATCTCGTCTTTACCTATTAGCCAAGCATGATGATGATCAGAAGACCAATTACGAAACCGTAAATAGCTGTTGCCTCTGCAAGAGCACATCCAAGAAGAAGTGCTTTACTGATCTTGCTCTCTGCCTCTGGCTGTCTTGCGATAGCTTCTACTGCTTTGGATGTTGCAAGACCGATACCAATACCTGCTCCGATACCTGTAAGAACTGCGATAGCTGCACCAATTGCGATTAACATAGTTTTTTCCTCCTGTAAAATACAATTTTTTCATTTTTTGATCAAGCGGATATCCGCTTCACTACTCAATTGCTTCCTTGATAAACAAGGATGTTAAGAATACAAATACATACGCCTGTATGAATCCATCGAAGAAATCAAAATACAGACTGAATGGTATGGGAAGAATGGCCGGACACACAAACTCCAGCAGTTTCATAACTACGAAACTTCCCAGAACATTACCAAACAACCGCATGCAGAGAGATGTCGGTCTGATCGCGATTTCCAGAATATTGATCGGAAGCATGATCGGAACCGGCTCTGCAAAGCTTTTCAGAAAACCTTTCAGTCCCTTTTTGTGAAAGCCTGCATATTCGATCAGAATAATACTCATCAGCGCCAGTGCAATGGTTACATTCATATCCTTCGTC
>CAVEKJ010000071.1:0-7740 GCA_963616205.1 Prevotella sp. | reverse complement strand
GAACAGATCTGCAAGGATCTGATTGGCAGTCTTGTTCAGATATCCATTCGGATCGGAAAGTGTGCTTCTGTTCCATCTGAAGTATGCACC
The DNA here is from genome assembly GCA_963616205.1 of Prevotella sp. Lineage (GTDB taxonomy): Bacteria > Bacillota > Clostridia > Lachnospirales > Lachnospiraceae > Blautia_A. Next base: position 7,650 of record CAVEKJ010000071.1, on the reverse strand, counting down.
GTTTCGGATATAGTTACCACTGGATTCATGATAATCATATTTGCTGACTCCAGGATACTTGGCCATATAAGTCTCTGCAAGCTTGATTGCCTGGCTTCCATAAGTTCCGCTCGGTGTCGGTGTTCCGGAAATCTGAACACCTGCATTCGGTGTACAGTGAAGGATCACAACACTCTTGTCCGAACACTGTCCGAGAACGATCCAGGTATGTCCGCTGTTGTATCCGATATCTCCAGGATAAAGCTTCCAGTTTGAACTTGCCAGCTGCGCCTGGGAAATAATAGTTCCCATTCCCTTACCGGAATATAAAGATCCAAGGTTTCCGGAAACATCCGTATACATAGGTCCACCGGATTTGCTCTGCATGATCTGGTATACAGACCAGCCTACAAAACCGGAACAGTCAAGACCTTTCTGCTCGGTAGATTCGCTGAGATCCATATAATATCTGTAATTATAGGAACTGGAATTGCTGTCATACCACTGTTTCCACTTGGAGCTGACACCTTTTCTGGTCGCATCAGACCAGTTATGTCCACCGCCCCATACATAAAGAGTCTTTCCTACCGGAAGAAGTGCATTGGCAAGGAAATTCTTAATGGTCCTGGAACTTGTAGGTGCAATGGTGTTCGGGCTGGTATCCATGACACCGTTGCTGTCAAATGTGTACTGCTTGCCTCCGATGATCCTCGTTCCTGTAGCCATGATACCGGTTGACGGATAAAAATAGTATTTATATCCCTTGGTCGTATTGGTAACCCATCCGGTAGCCATCACGCCACTCTTGCTGTAAAAATAATAAGTATTGCTGCCGATCTTCTTGAAGCCTTTATACATAGCTCCTGTACTTGGATCAAAATAACGTTTCTGCTGTTTGGTGTTTGTTGCCCATCCAGTTAACATATAGCATTTGCTGGTAAAGTACCTTGTCACATTCTGCTTGTCTGTAAGGAACACACTCTTCGCCGCAGCACCGCTGTTGCTGTAAAAATAATATTTCTTATTGCTGATCGTGGCCCATTTCGTTGCCATATATCCGCTGGTCGGATTAAAGTATCGGGTATTATTATGACTGTCTGTCAGCCATCCAGTAGCCATATAACCTTTGACACCATTGACATTATAAAAATATCGTTTGCCCTTGGTATCCTTGGCCCAGCCTTTCATCTGCACACCTGTGGACTTATTAAAGAAATATTTCTTTCCGTTCAGTGTGAGCCATCCCTTTACTTTCTGACCGTTCTGATAATAATAGGACTTTCCGCCTTCAACCTGAAATCCATTTTTGGTCGCGGCCTGTACATCTGCTGTCGTTGTATGTACAGTCACTCCGGCTGCAAAGAACATCAGGATCAAAAAAAGTCCCCAGAGTTTCCATTTTCTGATTAATTTTCGCATACATACCTTCCTTTGATAGATTATTGATATTTACGCTTTCTGAAGTCCGGCTGATCGTAATCATTACAATTTTGTTACAAATTTACGTCCATATTATATAACATTCTTTACACTGCGTCAACTCTTTCCTCTTTTTTCCAATAACGGGGGCTCTGATATTACCAATGCTGTTTTTATGCAGAAAAAAATCCCCGGAGTATCAGGAATGTTCTCTGATGTTCCGGGGATAGGATCCTTTATGCGGTTCTGTCTGTTCTGTTACAGATCTGTTAACGATCCTTACAGGAATTTTTTGCGAAGCTCTGCACCATCAAGTGCGCTTAAGTATGCAGGTGCAACATCAAATACAGTCTTGCATCCCTTCTGTCCTTCCTGGTTCATGCGATATGCAGCTCTTGCATAGGCAACGATAACGGAAGATGTGAACTCCGGATTGGAATCCAGTTTCAGGCTGTACTCGATCACATGGCTGTTCTCGTCGTTCCAGCCTGTTTTTCCGCTGCGGATCACGAAACCGCCGTGCGGGATACCGCTGTGGTCGCGGTCAAGTTCTTCCTGGGAAATAAAATGTACAGTTGTGTCATACTCGTCAAAGTAGTTCGGCATAGTCTTGATCTCTTCCTCGATACGTGCAAGATCTGCGCCTTCCTCAGCAACTACGAAGCACTCTCTTGTGTGTTTCTGACGTGTGGTAAGCTCCGGGTTCTCTCCGTTTCTTACTGCTTCCAGTGCTGCCTCTACAGGAATTGTGTACTGTTTTGCGTCTTTTACGCCTTTGATACGGCGGACTGCATCAGAATGTCCCTGGCTGACACCTTTGCCCCAGAATGTGTAATCGTTTCCGTTTGTAAGGATGGCATTTGCGTACATACGGTTCAGGGAGAACATTCCCGGATCCCAGCCTACGGAGATGATACCTACATGGCCAGTCTCTGTTGCAGCCTTGTCAACATTTGCAAAATGCTCCGGAATTCTCTTATGTGTATCAAAGCTGTCCACAACATTGAAATATTTTACATATTCCGGTGTCTGAACAGGAAGATCTGTAGCGCTTCCTCCGCAGATGATCAGGACATCGATCTCGTCTTTCATCTTTTCTGCGTCTTTTACAGAATAAACCTTTGCGGTCTCTGTAAGGATCTTTACGGTTTCCGGATCACGTCTGGTGAATACTGCAACCAGCTCTGTATCCGGATTGTGTTTGATGGCGCACTCCACGCCACGGCCCAGGTTTCCATAACCTAAAATACCAATTCTTATGCTCATAACGATTTCCTCCTCTTTTTCTTGGCAGATATATTTATCTCAAAATATATCCTGCCATCTATATCGCAAAGCGGATCTGCAGGATCCACCTTACAAGCACTTTCAAGCGGATATCCGCATTCGGTTAAAACTGCCATTTTTATCAGCAGCAGAAAATACCTCCCGGCCAGCACATGGCACAGGCCATAGTCCTGCAACAGGCATCGCACATATCACCGCCTGCTGTGGGCATTCCCCCAAATGGGTCCTGTTGCTGCTGGTACCAGCCGCCACCGCCTTCCATTCTCTGGAGCAGCATACGGTACTGCATATTATCCGGTTCCTGGCGGACAGCTTCACGGATCTGGTCCAGGGCAGTTACATTGTTGCCCATTCCCATATTTGCCATAGCTGCCAGATAATACCATTCCCCGTTTTTCTGGCCAAGAGAATTCAGCACATTCATGGCTTCCTGATAATGGCCGCTCTGTACGTAATTGGCAGCTGCACGTCTGCGCATGCTCTCCTCATCCTGGCAGGTGCTGGAACCTGCACTTCCATAGCCGCCAAAACCGCCGTAATTTCCATAACCGCCATATCCGTTTCCGGAAGCAGCCCCACCGTACTCTCTCTCTTTCATGATCTGTTCGTAGGCCTGCTGCACTTCCTTGAATTTCTCTTCTGCCTGATCTTTATTCGGATTGTTGATATTGGCATCCGGGTGATACTTTCGGCTCAGCTTCCGGTATGCCTTTTTTATTTCATCATCAGATGCGTTTCTGGGAACTCCCAGCACACTGTATGGATCTAACATTTTTTCTCTTTCTCCCGTTCTTCCCTGCGTTTCTGCCCGATGGCCGCAAACCGGCACCAGACACCGGAATATAAAATATTTCGAAGGATGTCTCCATATTGAAGGATCGGCAGCTTCTCGAATTCTCTGCAGCTTTCTGACAGCATCATCATGAGCATCTGGCGTACCTCATCTTCGAACCCTTTTATCTTATATTTTTCAAGGAATGGATTGTAATTTCCGTTTTCTGCGTCTTTTTCCACATCATCATAGGCATCCAGGATATAGATAAACTTCCCGAGATAAAATCCCAGGCGACGCAGCGATGTTTCCCAGACATCTGACCGGAATGCCAGGACCTCTTCCATGATCCGTCCGGAACATCCGGCCACACGGTCCACATCGGTTTCTCCCTGTTTCTCCAGAGTGGAAAGTTCCTCCAGTGCTCCCCGGATCTTTCGGATCTTTTCCGGATAAGCAGCCATGTGCTTCTTTCCACCGGCTCTCAGGAGTCTGGCATATGCGTAACGCAGTGGTTTATGTTCGTCCTGCCAGTCATCCATACATTTATAATATGAAAGGATCACATTCATATCCGCACAGTACTCAGTCACTGTATTTTTGCGCACAGGCTGCGGTTTCAGCGGATGGACTGCACACCGGGAAGTCCCCTTCTTTGTGGGCGGCTCATAGAGCCCGGTCAGCAGAAGGACCACAAACGTCATATCATAGGTCAGTGAGATCTGTCCCGGTATCCCGTATCTCTCTCTCAGTTCTCTGCAAAGTCCGCAGTAAAAAGAACGGTACATATCAAAATCCTTGAATTTTATTTCCGGCTTGTTGACTGTCACATATCCGAACATGTCAGCTCCTCTTTACAAATTTGGTGTGGCACTTCGGACATTCGATCTCGATCTTGCCTTTTCCCTTAGGGATACGTACCTTCTGTCCACAGCCCGGACAGCTGTAGATATGATGGGTCTTTCTCTGTTTCATCAGATTCTTTTCTTTATTGAAACGAAAATGGAACTTCGATGTCATCTGAAGATATTTCTGATTTTCAGCATAGCGCTGCTGGATATTCCTGGAAAAAATGCGGAAATACGCATATATGATCGCCGCGATCCCCAGGAAATCAAAGACGCTTCCCACGCTTCTGTTAAATATGTTGGCAAACATCGCAACAATGATCAGAACCAGTGCGGCTCCCATAGTAAACCTGGAAAGGTCATCCACTCCATAACGTCCCTGCATAAATTTATTAAATTTGTCTCTCATATGATCTGCTTCTCCTTTTCACTGCCGTATGGATACTGCATCGCAGCGGATATCCGCCTTCCGGAAAAGAATCCGGAAGCAGTTCCTAACGGTCATTACATACCTGGAAAACGTAGAATTTCAGATAATAGGACTCATCTGCAGACCAGAGGATCGGATGATCCGGCGCCTGTGTGCGGTACTCTACCTGGCGCAGTCTCTTGTGGACATTCTTCGCCGCCTGACCGATGGTCTGTGTAAACAGCTCGTATGTCATAAAATGAGAACAGGAGCAGGTTGCGAGAAATCCGCCGTCTTTTACAAGACGCATTGCACGGAGATTGATCTCACGGTAACCTTTGATCGCATTTTTTACAGAGCTTCTGGATTTCGTAAATGCCGGAGGATCCAGGATCACAACATCAAATTTCTCACCTTTTTCCTCAAGCTCCGGAAGCAGTTCAAAAACATCCTCACAGAGGAACTTCACAGTTCCCTCCAGACCATTCAGGCTGGCATTGCGTCTCGCCTGCTCTACAGCAGTTTCCGATGCATCTACACCGAGAACACTCTTTGCCCCTGCAATTCCCGCATTCAGGGCAAAGGATCCTGTGTGAGTGAAGCAGTCCAGAACTTTTGCACCTTTACAGAGCTTCTGGATTGCCAGACGGTTGTATTTCTGATCCAGGAAAAATCCAGTCTTCTGTCCGTCCTTGATATCTACTTCATATTTCACACCGTTCTCCTCGATCTGAACAAGTGTTGGAAATTCTTCCCCGATAAATCCTTTGGTAAGTTCCATTCCTTCCTGGCGTCGTACCTTGGCATCACTCCGCTCATAGACTCCACGGATCTGGATCCCGTCCTCAGCAAGGATCTCTTTCAGCGCTTCTATGATCGTTCCCTTCAGCCGGTCGATCCCCAGCGCAAGAGACTGCACAACAAGCACATCTGAAAACTTATCCACAACAAGTCCCGGAAGAAAGTCTGCCTCTCCGAAGATCACGCGGCAGCTTCCGGTGTCTACCACTTTCTTGCGGTACTCCCATGCGTCACGGACGCGCTGCTTCAAAAATTCTTCTGTGATCTCTGTTCGCTCATCTCTGGTAAGCATACGGACTGTGATTTTGGAATTGGTGTTGATAAAACCTCTTCCCATCGGATAACCGTCAAAGTCTCTGACCAGAACGATATCTCCGTTCACAAAACTTCCCATGATACTTGCGATCTCATTGTCATATACCCAGAGGCCTCCTGATTTCAGGAATCTGCCTTCGCCTTTTTTTAATGTTACTACTGCCAGGCTCATAAATTCTACCTTTTCCCTTTCTCATTTCCCTGTCACGGTTTACAGTGTATGAGTCCATAAAACCGATTTATGGTCAATTTTATCACAGACAAATCCATTTTTCCAGTCCCTGCACAAATCCATGCTGTAAATCACAGAATTTTCATGATATCTCTTTTGCCACAGCAAAAAAATACCGCGGCAGAGATCACGTTTCTCTGCCGCGGCATTTTTATCTTTTTACTTTTGCGGAAATATTTTATTCTGCTGCTGATTCCTCGGAAGGATCGGTATTCTCTCCGTAAAGACCTGCAAGATATTTCATGGTATCTTTATAAAGTGTCTGTTTGTCTTCCTCTGTGACATCCGCAAGGATCGCTGCCGTCTCATCGGTGCTGTCCGTATCTTCCTGGGAAGCATCGATTCCGAACAGCTTCTTCAGTTTCTGATCCATCATATTGAGTTCTGTGCTGACATATTTTTCTGTTCCGTCTGCCTCATAGGACTCCGTACCGTCTTTCAGGATGTCGTAGTAATCGTTTTCAATGGTCTGGGCCACGCTCTTTGCAGTCTGTTCATCCAGTGTTACGGTTGCCACTGCCTCGGTATCTTCGGTTGCTGCAAGAAGGGAATCTGCGTCACCTTCATACTCACCTTTTACAAAGAGGACAAATTTGTCATAATTGTACTTTGCTTCTTCGCCAAGTACGGAGGTATCATTCTCTGCGCTGCCTGTCTCGTCGGAGCTGTCTGCATTCTCAGAAGAATCGGTATCTTCGGTTGCTTCCGGGATTCCGGTCTCATCGGAAGAACTTTCCTCCTGGTCAGATCCTTCGGAAGATGTTTCATCGGAAGAAGCTTCGTCGGAAGTGTTCTCATCAGAACTGCTCTCATCATAAGTGCTCTCATCTGTATTCTCATCGGAAGCGCTTTCATCTGAGGCACTTTCATCGGAACTGCTCTCGTCTTCGCTGTTATAAGTTCCATCATCGGTTGCTTCCGGGATTCCGGTCTCACTGCTTGTGTCCTGGGAATCATCTGCGGTCTGTTCTTCAAGGCTCGGGTCCTCTGTAGAGCTCTGGATCACATCATCCCCAAGAACGCTGTCATCTACGTTATTGACGATATCATCAGAAGAGTCTCCATCTACTTCCACCGTATCATCACTGCTCTCGCCGTCCAGTGTATCATCGGGAGAGGACTTGCCTGTGGTATTGGCATCTACCTGCTCCAGTGTTTCTTTCACATCATCATAATTATAATCCTGCTGTGCGATCTGTTCCAGAAGAGAAACGATCTTGTCAATATCATCCTGGCTTACGGAAATATTGTTCTGTTCTGCTACATTAATGACAATGTTCTGGATCTCATCCGCATTCTGCACATTGTTCTGGATCACATCCATCTTGGACTGGTTTACAACCGTTGTCGCCTCGTTTTTGCCGACTTTATCTGCAAGCTCGCCGGTAGTTACGATCTCCTGGTTGGCAAGCTTGGTCTTGGTCTCATCCAGCTTCTCTCCGCTGGCTTTCTCATATGCCATCTGGATTCCGGTAAGTGCTCCTGTTCCGGACACTTCCATCGGGCAGGCTGCAACGACTTCACAGTTCTTGACACCAGATGTTGAAAGTGTGGTGGCGATCATATTTCCGGTTACCCAGTTCAGATT
>CAVEKJ010000070.1:0-7994 GCA_963616205.1 Prevotella sp. | reverse complement strand
AAAAAGCAGGAACAGCATTGTCTGTTATGGCAATGGTATTCATGGGCGCACTGGCAAGTCCCCTGACTGTGCTGGCTGCGGATGCGGAGGAGACTTATCAGCCTGCTCTGTATGCAACGATCTGGGCACTGCTTCCACCTCTTGTAGCGATCATCCTTGCGCTGATTACAAAAGAGGTATACAGTTCTCTGTTTGTGGGAATTGTAGTAGGAGCACTGCTTTATTCCGGATTCAAGTTCGAAGGAACAGTAACACAGATCTTTGAGGGAGGAATCATCAAGGTTCTTTCTGACAGTTATAACGTAGGTATCCTGATCTTCCTGGTTATCCTGGGATCGGTGGTATGTATGATGAACAAGGCCGGCGGCTCCGCCGCATTCGGACGATGGGCCAGCAAAAAGATCCACACACGTGTGGGCGCAGAGCTTGCTGCCATTATCCTTGGAATCCTGATCTTTATTGATGATTATTTCAACTGTCTGACTGTAGGAAGCGTTATGCGTCCGGTAACTGACAGACATCATGTATCCAGAGCGAAATTCGCATATCTGATCGATGCCACAGCTGCACCGGTTTGTATCATTGCACCGATCTCATCCTGGGCGGCCGCAGTCAGCGGATTCGTAGAAGGACAGGACGGACTTGCGATTTTTGTAAGAACGATCCCGTATAATTTTTACGCAATCCTTACTATCGTAATGATGGTTGGCATGGTACTGATGAAGACCGAGTTTGGTGCTATGAAAACACATGAGATCAATGCACTGAACGGAGATCTTTATACAACATCTGCAAGACCTTATGAGAACGCAACGGATGATGATGAGGTGAACCCAAGAGGAAGAGTGATCGACCTTGTGATCCCAATCGTTGTACTTGTTATCTGCTGTATCATCAGTATGATCTACACCGGTGGATTTTTCAGCGGAACAGATTTTGTTACCGCATTTTCACAGAGCGATGCTTCTACAGGTCTTGCCATGGGAAGTGCTTTTGGTCTGGTATTTGCTATTATCTTTTATATGATCCGTCGTGTGATCAATTTCAGAGACTGCATGGGATGTATCCCGGAAGGTTTCAAGGCCATGGTACCGGCGATCATGATCCTGACTTTTGCATGGACACTGAAAGCAATGACAGACGGACTTGGCGCAGCGGTATTCGTAGAAGAGGCAATGCGTTCTGTTGCAGGTGGAATCGAGGTTATCCTTCCGGCAATCATTTTCCTGGTTGGATGCGGACTTGCGTTTGCTACCGGTACATCCTGGGGAACTTTCGGAATCCTGATCCCGATCGTTGTTGCTGTATTTGAGAAATCCAGCCCTGAGATGATGATCATTTCCATGTCTGCCTGCATGGCAGGTGCGGTTTGTGGAGACCATTGCTCACCGATTTCTGATACAACCATCATGGCTTCCGCAGGAGCACAGTGTGACCATGTGACTCATGTTTCCACACAGCTTCCGTATGCGATCCTGGCTGCGGCAGTATCTTTCGTAACCTATATTGTGGCCGGTTTTGTAAAAACAGCATGGATCGCACTTCCGGTCGGAATCGTGCTGATGCTGATCGTACTTTTCGTTATCAAGATGAAAAACCCGCTGCCGATCGAAAAACCGACGGAATAAAATAATAAAAATAACAGACAGACCGGATGCGGCTCACGGATACCCGCATAACCGGCGAATAAAAGGCAGTGACGGAAAGAAATTTCCGAAGCTGCCTTTTTTGTGCTTTCTATAATAATTCTCTTATGTTATAATGCAGGACAGACAGCAAATAGTAAATGATCATATATAGTATTAAGGAACAGGAGAAAGAATGATAGAATTAGGTAAAAAACAGAAATTACTGGTTGTAAAGACCGTAGATTTCGGAATATATCTTGGAGAGGACCGAAACGCACCTCAGAATGAGCGTGTGCTTCTTCCGTCCAAACAGGTGCCGGAAGGAACCAAAGTAGGTGATGAGATTGAAGTATTCATCTACAAAGATTCCCAGGACAGACTGATCGCCACCACCCGTGAGCCGATGCTCCAGGTTGGACAGACCGCAGTCCTTAAGGTAAAACAGGTCACAAGGATCGGCGCTTTTCTTGACTGGGGACTTGAGAAGGATCTGCTTCTTCCGTATCATGAGCAGACCAACAGAGTCCGTGAAGGTGAGGAGTGCCTGGTAGCTCTTTATGTGGATAAGAGCAGCAGACTCTGTGCGACCATGAAGGTGTATCATTACCTTTCCACCAGAACCCCATATGTACCGGGAGATATGGTGAAGGGACGTGTCTATGAGATCAGTGGAAACTTCGGCGTTTTTGTTGCGGTAGATGATAAATATTCCGCACTGATCCCTGCAAGAGAGGCAACCGGCAAGTACAGACCGGGAGCTATTCTTGATCTTCGTGTCACAGAGGTGAAAGAGGACGGTAAGATGAATGTCAGCGACCGTCAGAAAGCTTACATCCAGATCAATGAGGATGCAGAGAGCGTACTCAGCGTGATCGAGGAATTTGCAGGCGTACTGCCATTTGATGACCATGCTTCACCGGAAGTCATCAAGAGAGAGTTTGGCCTCAGCAAAAACGCATTCAAGCGTGCAGTAGGCCATCTGATGAAAGAAGGAAAAGTTGAGATCCGCGACAAGAGGATCTATATCAAAAAATAACAAGGTGTTGACCGGCTCCGGATCAGACACGCTCCGGCACGTTCCGAGAAAAGTGCAGAGCGGGTAGGATCCGGAGCCTTGTTTTTACGACAAGGAGAGAAAGATTTGGAGTTTACACATTTACATGTCCATACAGAATACAGTCTTCTGGATGGCTCCAATAAGATCAAAGAATATGTAGCCAGGGTAAAAGAACTGGGCATGGACAGTGCGGCGATCACAGATCACGGTGTTATGTACGGTGTGATCGATTTTTACAGGGCTGCCAGAGAAGCCGGGATCAATCCCATCCTGGGCTGCGAGGTTTATGTGGCTCCGGGATCCCGTTTTGACCGTGAGGTTGGAAGCGGCGACGACCGTTATTATCATCTGGTCCTTCTGGCGGAGAATAATCAGGGATACAGCAACCTGATGAAGATCGTATCCAAGGCATTTGTGGAAGGATTTTATTACAAACCACGTGTGGATCTGGAACTTCTGGAAAAATATCACGAGGGAATCATTGCCTTAAGTGCTTGCCTGGCAGGAGAGGTAGCCAGATACCTTGCCCGTGGCATGTATGAGGATGCAAAGATCGCGGCGCTGCGTTATCAGGATATTTTTGGAAAAGGCAATTTCTTCCTGGAGCTTCAGGATCATGGAATTCCGGAGCAGCAGACGGTAAACCAGCAGCTTCTGCGCATGCACAGAGAAACAGGAATTGATCTGGTTGCAACCAACGATGTGCATTACACCATGGCGGAGGATGCGGAGCCCCATGACGTGCTCCTCTGTCTGCAGACACAGAAGAAACTTACAGATGAGAACAGAATGCGCTATGAGGGCGGCCAGTATTATGTGAAATCTCCGGAAGAGATGGCGAGACTTTTCCCATATGCTCTGGAAGCCCTGGAAAATACCCATAAAATTGCTGAGAGATGTCATGTAGAGATCGAATTTGGTGTGACCAAGCTGCCGAAATATGATGTGCCGGACGGACTTACATCCTGGGAATATCTGAACAAGCTTTGCCATGAGGGACTGGAACAACGGTACCATCCGGTGACAGATGCCCTGAAAGAGCGTCTGAATTATGAGCTGTCCACCATCAAAAATATGGGATACGTGGACTATTTCCTCATTGTATGGGATTTCATCAAATACGCCAGGGACAATGACATTATGGTCGGCCCGGGACGAGGTTCTGCCGCAGGAAGTCTGGTTGCCTACACACTTGGGATCACCCAGCTGGACCCGATCCGCTATGATCTGCTCTTTGAGCGTTTCCTGAATCCGGAACGAGTATCCATGCCGGATATTGATGTGGATTTCTGCTTCGAACGAAGGCAGGAAGTGATCGATTATGTACGACGGAAATACGGTGATGACTGCGTGGTCCAGATCGTAACCTTCGGTACCCTGGCTGCCCGTGGTGTTATCCGTGATGTAGGCCGTGTTCTGGATATGCCTTATGCCCAGGTGGATACCATCGCAAAGATGATCCCGCAGGAGCTGAATATCACCATTGACAAGGCCCTGGGAATGAATCCGGAACTCCGCAAAGCCTACGAGGAACAGGAGGATATCCACCGTCTGATCGATCTGGCAAAACGTCTGGAGGGCCTTCCGAGACATACCTCCATGCATGCGGCCGGCGTTGTCATCAGCCAGAAAGATGTATCGGAATATGTACCTCTTTCCAGAGCCCAGGACGGTTCCATTGTCACCCAGTTTACCATGACAACACTGGAGGAACTGGGACTTCTGAAAATGGATTTCCTGGGACTTCGTACCCTGACGGTTATCCAGAATGCGGTAAAAATGATAGAAAAAGGTACCGGCGTTCTCCTGGATATGCAGAAGATCGACTACAACGACAAAAAAGTACTGGATTCTCTGGGAACAGGACGCACGGACGGCGTGTTCCAGCTTGAGAGCGGCGGAATGAAAAACTTCATGAAGGAGCTGAAACCTCAGAGCCTTGAAGACGTGATCGCGGGAATTTCCCTGTACCGTCCGGGCCCTATGGATTTCATCCCGCAGTATATCCGTGGAAAGAACCGCCCGGATACCATCCGTTACGACTGCCCCCAGATGGAACCGATCCTGAAACCGACCTATGGCTGTATCGTGTATCAGGAGCAGGTTATGCAGATCGTTCGTGATCTTGCGGGTTATACCCTTGGCCGAAGCGACCTGGTGCGCCGTGCCATGTCCAAGAAAAAAGCTTCGGTTATGGCAAAAGAGCGCCAGAACTTTGTTTATGGTAATGTGGAAGAGGGGGTTCCGGGATGTATCGCCAACGGCATTTCCGAGGAGATCGCCAACAAGATCTACGATGAGATGACGGACTTTGCCAAATATGCCTTTAATAAGTCCCATGCTGCCGCTTATGCAGTAGTTTCCTACCAGACTGCGTATCTGAAATACTATTATCCGGTAGAATTTATGGCTGCGCTGATGACATCCGTTGTGGAAATGCCAAACAAGGTTGCAGAGTATATTTCTGTATGCCGTCAGATGGGGATCCAGATCCTGCCACCGGATATCAATCATGGTGTTTATGGATTTTCCGTTGACAACGGTGCCATTCGTTATGCTCTTTCCGCCATCAAGAGTATTGGACGTCCGGTTATCGAGGGTATTGTGCGGGAACGTGAGGAGCACGGGGAATATACTTCCCTGAAGACTTTTGTGGAGCGGAATATCGACCAGATCAACAAACGTGTTGTGGAGAACCTGATCAAGGCCGGAGCGCTGGACTGCCTGGAAGGAAACCGGAAGCAGAAGATGACCATATATACACAGATCATCGACAGCATCAACCAGGACAAAAAGCACACCATGGCCGGACAGCTGAGCCTTTTTGACATTGCTTCTGAGGAGGACAAAAAGGAATTCGAGATCCGTATGCCACAGGTTACGGAATATCCCAAAGAGATAATCCTGATTTTCGAAAAAGAAGTCCTTGGTATCTATCTCAGCGGTCATCCGCTGGAGCGCTACCGGAATATGATGGAAAAAATGATCTCCGCAAAAACTTCGGATTTTCAGCCGGATGATGAAACCGGGATTCCGGAAGTCTACGACAACCAGAAAGTGATCGTTGGCGGAATGATCACGGATAAAACCATAAAATATACAAAGAATAATAAGGTAATGGCGTTCCTCACCGTGGAAGATCTGGTAGGTACCGTGGAAGTCGTGGTATTTCCACGTGATTACGAAAAATGCCAGATGTTCCTGAACGAAGATGCCAGACTTTTCATCCAGGGAAGAGTATCCGCAGAAGACGACAAAGCCAGCAAACTGATCTTGGAAAAAGTCCGCATGTTTGACGATATGCCAAGAGAACTCTGGATTCAGTTTGAAAGCCGGGAAGACTACGCAAAAGCCGAGACCGGCCTGGTAGATGATCTGATGGAATCCAGAGGAAACAGTACGGTAGTTATTTATCTCAAAGATGTGAAGGCAATGAAGAAACTTCCACCTGCCTATCAGGTCCATATCGAGGATTCCTGGATGGAACGTATGTGTGAAAAATATGGAAGTTCCAATGTTAAAATTGTGGAGAGAGTATTGAAAAACCTTTAGAAGCAGGAAAAACACTGGGTTTGACAATCCCGTGATACGAATTTGATACGAAAAGCCCCGGAAACGGTCAATTTCCAGGGCTTGGAGATAATGTTTCTTGAAAGCTACAGAGCTACTGCTCCTGGCGGCGATCCAGCCATTTACAGATGTAGTGGCCAACAATATTCCCGGCCAGAAGGGTAAAGAACAAAGCAACGTATTTCTGCATGGTGCTCACCTCTTTCATTCAGGATTGTGTTTGCATTATACCATGTTCGGTAAAAATAGTGTAAATTATAAATTATCAAGAATATCAGCGATCTCCTGCTGCTTGTTGGGATAAAGGTGGCCGTAGGTGCCAAGAGTAACCTCAATACTTTCATGGCCCAGGCGATCCGCAATAACCAGAGGGGAAACGTTGTATTCGATCAGCAGAGCAACATGAGAGTGCCTGAGATCATGGAGCCGGATTTTGGGAACCCCGGCCAGCTGCGAGTATTTCTTCATGGGATAATACAAGGCACATTTGGACATGGTAAACAGCCTTGTATCATCATCACAGCCGTAAAGCCGTTTCTTGTACTCTATAAGCTCGTTGCAGAGGAATCGGGGCATTATTATGTCTCTGGTTCCTTTTTCCGTTTTAGGCGGCGTTATAACGTCCTGGCGGTTTATACGTTGCAGGGACTTGGTGATATGCAGCATCCCTGTTGTGGTATCTGCATCGGCAGCAGTCAGGGGCATCAGCTCACCCAGGCGGATTCCGGTGTAATACAGAAGCTGGAAGGCCATGTGTTTTACCGGATCATCGATCAGAGCAATAAACTGGCGATACTGATCCAACGTCCAGAACTGCATTGTCTGGGCCCGGGTCCGGCCGATCTTCTCTATACCGTCAAAAGGATTGGCTGAGAGCTTACAGCGGCGCGCACCGAATTTGAACACAGTCCGGAAGATAGTATCGATCTCGTGCATATAGGTGTCGGCCATATTGGAAGATAGTAGCCGGTTCTGCCATTCTATGATGTGCTTTTCTGATAATTCGCCAAGCGGAAGATCCCGGAAGTAAGGGTTGATATAGTTCTTTATTGTGTTGTTGTAATTACGGATTGTGGTACACCGTCTTCTGGGAGCAATCTCCTGCAGGAATGTTTCTGTAATGGTTCCGATCGTTGTCTTGGAATCGTATTTCAGGGCTACAATAAACCGGTGTTCCCAGTCTTTTGCGTCCATCTTTTTGGAAAATCCTCTTTTCATCTTCTGACGGCGTTTACCGTTCCAGTCGATGTAGTTAAATTTGCAATACCAGGATTTTGTTTTCTCATCGTAATATGCTGGCATATGATCATCCTTTCATTCTCTTTGGCCGGGGGCGGTGGCTTAAGGATGAAAGGGACGTTTTGTTAAGCTCAACAAATTGTCTGGAACTGCTGCCAAGCTGCTCATTAATGGAATACTAACATTTCTAACACCTTAAAAAGGCAGCAGTAACAAATTAATGGTTGCACGTGAGCAAAATATAAACACTACGTGCATCAGAAATAATGAGAAACAATGGTTGCATATAAAGTAAAAATCGCATATAATATACTTAACAAGAGAACCGTTGGCCAGTGCACACCTGACCGCCGGCAAGATAAGTTTGCAGAAAATAGCGCCTTACTTTACCAGAGCAGGGGCGCTATTTTTTGCGTGTAATATTAAAAACAAGAGTTATAACAGCGCAAAGCATAATCACAAAAGTAAATAAATCACTGTATGTAACCATCAGCACCAGC
>CAVEKJ010000069.1:0-8081 GCA_963616205.1 Prevotella sp. | reverse complement strand
AAAAGATACTTTGGTCAATGTCCGCGTGAATTGTGAGGCAGATATAGTGGAGCATGCCGCTGGCCTCTCTGGAAGCAATCACAGTGCGTCAGGAATTACCAGAGATCTTTTTAAGTGAATTAAGTAATCCTTCTGTGGGGAAAGAAAGCAATAAACTGCAGATGGATTCCATATTCGTCTGAAAAAACGGAAAATTTTAATACGGGAGGAACTATATAATGGACAACATTTACAGAAGAGATCACGAAATGGCATACATCTCCGATGACGCAGTCGTAGCGCAGCAGAAAGAGACCAAAAAAGCCGTCCGGGAATATAATACAGTCATGCCTTTTGAACCGGAAAAAGGCATGGAATGTCTGGAGCGTACAGGAATCAAACATAAGAAAAATATATATTTTGAGCCGCCGTTCCACTGCGAGTACGGAAATCATATCAAAATTGGGGAGAACTTTTACGCTAACACCAACTGTGTCATGCTGGATGTGGGAAAGATCACCATCGGAGACAACGTGCTGTTTGGACCAAACGTGGGGATTTACACAGCCGGTCACCCCATTCATCCGGAAAGCCGGAATTCCATGTTTGAGTATGGAATTCCTATCACCATCGGAGATAATGTCTGGATCGGCGGAAGCTGCTGTGTCCTTCCTGGGGTAAAGATCGGAAACAACGTTGTGATCGGCGCGGGAAGTGTGGTAACAAAGGATATCCCGGACAATGTATGTGCAGCCGGAAATCCCTGCCGTGTGATCCGTGAGATCACCGATGCGGACAAGCCATATTATTTCAGAGACCGTAAATTTGATGAGGAGGCATGGGCAAAGATCAATGAAAAATGAAAAAGATCCGGCATTTACCAGGAAGCTTGTAAGCCTGGTTGTGCCCATAGCTTTTCAGCAGTTTATGCTGGCGCTGGTCAGTGCATCTGATGCACTGATGCTTGGAGTAATCTCCCAGGATGCCCTTTCAGCGGTATCTCTTGCCGGACAGGTGACGTTTATCCACAACCTGCTTCTGGAGGCCATGACTATCGGCCTTTCTCTCATAGCAGCTCAGTACTGGGGAAAAGGAGACATTCCGGCAGTGGAGAGGATTTTTGCCTTTGTAATGAAAGTTACAACTGCGATTTCCCTGATATTTAACCTTTCCGCACTGTTGATCCCGGGAGTGTTGATGAGGATTTTTACCAGTGATCCGGTACTGATCCGGGGTGGTTCCCTGTATCTTCGGGTGATCGCGGTGTCCTATCTGCTGACAGGGATTTCCCAGATGTACCTCTGTATTCTGAAAAACAGCGGCAGGGCGGCAAAAAGCAGCATGATCAGTGCCACCAGTGTGGTGGTAAATATTTTTATCAATGCAGTGCTGATCTACGGATTATTCGGAATGCCAAGAATGGAGATCGCAGGAGCGGCAGTGGCGACGGTAACAGCCCGTATCATTGAAGTAACATGGTGCGTGCTGGAAACACGTGGAAAAGACCGAGTAAAACTCCGGGCAAAATATCTCCGCAGGGACGATCCTGTTCTCAGAAAAGATTTCTGGAAATATACAACGCCGGTGATCTGCAATGAGATCGTCTGGGGAACCGGATTTTCCATGTATTCCGTGATCATGGGACATCTTGGAAGTGATGCGGTAGCGGCCAATTCCATTTCCAGTATTGTCAAAAATCTGGCAGGATGTTTCTGTATGGGACTTGGAAACGGCGGCGGCATCATGGTCGGAAATGAGCTGGGTGCCGGAAAACTGGAAAAAGCCAAAGAATACGGCAGAAGGCTCTGTCATCTGTCAGTTTCCAGTGGAATCGTGTCCGGACTGGTGCTTCTGGCCTTCAGTCCGCTGATCCTTAAGTTTGCCAATTTAAGTGCCACGTCAGAAGGATATCTGAAAGGAATGCTGCTGATCTGCGCTTACTATATGATCGGACGTTCCGTAAACGGAGTAACCATCAGCGGAATTTTCTGTGCAGGCGGAGACAGCCGGTTCGGATTGTTCTGTGACTGCATTACCATGTGGTGTATTATGGTTCCGCTGGGCCTTATCTCTGCGTTTGTGCTGAAACTTCCGGTGCTTGCAGTTTACTTTATCATCAGTCTGGATGAATTTGTGAAGATTCCGGCGGTGTATCTGAATTATAAGAAATATCGCTGGGTAAAAGACCTGACGGTGAAAACTGAATAAATATAAAAAACAGCAGAGCTACATATCCTTCTTGAGCTTACAGGAAATCAGAGGATATGCAGCTCTGCTGTTTGTAAAAGTCAATCTTGGTGCTATTACAGGGATGTATCTGAAGTACTTGCAAGAGAATGGTTTCTCTGCTTAAACAGATGCACAGCCAGCCCCCATAACGGCAGCAGATACAGATAAAACGCAACACCAATACTGCTGTTCGGAGCCCCGATGGCAGCCAGCGGCACAGCCCCCGCAATAGACCAGGGAATCATAGGAGCAATGACTACAACTGTATTTTCCAGATCCAGTGCAAAAGAAGATTTTTCCGGATTGTTTTCCCCGCACAGCTGGCTGGTAAGCATAATGGCCAGGGTCTGGTTGCAGGAGATGGCGGAAGTGACAACGGACGTCAGTAAGGTTGTGCCATAAGGCGTGATCCTGGAGTTCAGCTTTTTCATCATGGATTCAATTCCATTCAGAAAACCGGTTCCCTCAAACATGCCGGAATAGCAGGAAGAAATTCCCACGATCAGATAAACCCGCAGCATGGAAAGAAAACCGCCGCCACTCATCAGTTTCGCAATTTCCCCATCAGAAGGAGAAAATCCCGAAAAACATAAGGCAGGAAGCTCCGACACCGGAAAATGCTGTACCCCCACTGCAAGGACCATTCCCACCAGTCCGCTGATGGCAATGGTCTTTTTTACGTCCACACGGAGAAGGGAAAGCACCAGCACGATCACAACCGGAAGGAGCATCAGCGGCGAGAACGCATAATAATTCCGCAAAAGGCCTCGTGTGGTATCGGCAGCAGCACCGCTGTGGATGGAAAACCCAAGAACTCCGTAGAGAATGCAGGTGATAACAAAGGGAACTACTGCGCTTCGTGCCATATTCCGGATATTGGAAAAAAGATCCGTTTTTGTCAGCTCACTGACAAGAAGTGCACTGGTGGAAACCGGGGAACACCGGTCTCCGTAAAAAATCCCGGCCAGGATGGCACCACCGGTAAGAAAAGAAGGAATCCCCATACTGTCCGCCATAGTCATACAGATCACGCCAATGGTGGCCGCACTGCCAAAAGAAGTACCAGTCAGAAACGAGATCAGACAGCACAGCAGAAAAGACGCCAGCAGCATCACGGAAGGGGTACAGATGGCAGATGCATAATATACGATATACGCAATGGAACCACAGGCACGCCAGATTGCAGTCAGCATACTAATCAGCAGCAAAGTCAGCAGAACATTTTTTACAGTAAAAATTCCGTTTCTGGAAAAACAAAGCATCTCTTTCACACTTTTTCCATGGATCAGCCCATAGGAAAAGAATAAAATATACCCGAATACCAGGGCAAAAATAACCGAAGCACCGGTGACTACACATCCGATCAGGCTGGCTGCAAACAGTGCCAGAAATAAAACTTCCATAAGTTTTCTCCTCCGTGATATTGAAAATTCTTTACGTATTATAACAGCGTAGAAAGAGGAAAACAATCGTTATGGATGCAAATGATAAAAGAGTATAAAAAGAGCAGGACACTCTGACAAATACCTGTGTACAGGCTGGATATCAGAATCCTGCTCTTAAAGCTATGATCAGATCGCAAGCAGATTTTTGATCGCTTCCATATAGATCAGGACAGCCTCTTCCATGCCGGAGACAAGGATAAATTCATCGGCTCCGTGGATGCGGTAGTCGATTCCCTCTTTCTCAGGACCGAAAGCGATGATGTTTTTGAGGGATTTTGCATAAGTGCCGCCGCCGATGACCACAGGCTTGTGTTCGGTATCACCGGTTACGTCTGTATAAGCTTTATACAGAGCTGTTACAAGCGGGGATTCTTTTGGGAAGAATAACGGGGCAACAACATTGTTGATCTCAATACGTCCGTTTTTATCTTCCAGTCTGTTTTCACACATTTTACGGATCTCTGCTTCCTTAAGAGTTACCGGGACACGGATATCGATGGTGCAGGAGATTACGCCGTTTTCTGTTTTTACGATTCCATTGCACAGGGTCAGATCGCCGTATTCATCTGCGAATTTCAGACCGATGCCGGAACCGTCGCAGGAAGTGCCAATGTGTGAGTTATAGAATTCCACAAAATCATCTTCAAATCCGGCTTTTGCCAGGCATTCAAACGTTACGCCTGCAGCATTGACTCCCAGGTGCGGAGTGCTGGCATGAGCTGGAACACCTTTGGCGTAGATGGTAATTTCAGAGTTTTCTTCGGTCACCTTATATTCCTGGAGTTTTGTCTGGGAAAGCGCTGCTTCCAGCTTTTCCTTCAGGCCATCTTCGGCGGGAATAACAGTTGTGCAGGTGTCACACATTGCATTGAAAACAAAACCACCATTCATGGAAATGATCCTGGTGTTTTTGGAGTAGGCCATCATGCCCAGCTGTCCTTTTTCACCGTGGATACACGGAAAGCTGGCGTCAGGAGTGAAACCGCAGGAGAGCTCTTCGGCTACCTGGTTGTAGTGTTCCATACATTTGGAACCGGTCTCCTCGTTGCAGCCCATGATCAGGCGGACTCTTTTGTTTAATTTTACGCCATGGTCGCGGAGAAGTTTCATTGCGTAGAGCGCTTCCAGGACAGGACCTTTGTCATCGGTGGTTCCGCGGCCGTATACATGGTCGCCTTCACGGGTAAGTTTAAAGGGATCGTAAGTCCAGTCACCACCGACTGGAACGATATCCAGATGGCCGGCGATTCCCACGATCTCTTCGCCTTCGCCCATCTCTGCATAGCCGCAGTAGTTATCAAGATTTACGGTTTTAAAACCAAGCTCTTCGGCAATCTTAAGACCTTCTTCCAGGGCTTTTGCCGGTCCCTCACCGAACGGTTTTCCCTCAGCAGGGGTGCCAAGCTGGGAGTCGATGGCAACCAGTCTGACGAGGTTTGTGAGCATTTCTTCTGATAATGAATGGATTTCCTCTTTGATGTCCATAATGATTTCCTCCTGTTTGCGGCGCTCCGGAATTTTCTGTCGGATACAGACAAAAAGTGGCTACCTGATATGCAACAGAATGATTGACCGGAACGCGGATCTGATTATTATGAGGTCTATTATAGCACAGATCAGAATGGATAGAAGAGGAGATTTTTATGCTGCAGATCACTTTGCGGTTAGCTGGAATCTCACACTTCATCCGGCCAGATAAAATTGCAGTTTCCGGCTTCCAGGCCGTCGATGAGAATATTCTGGCCTGTGCAGAAGCGGTTTTTTACAGCCATAAAATAGATCCATTCGGCGGCTTCTTCCACTGTCATCCATCGTTTCAGCGGAGTCAGATCCATGATCTGATCCCAGAGTTTTTTGTCTTCCATGACCGGGCGGTTCAGCTCTGTCATGACGCCGCCGAAATCCAGACTGTTGCAGGTGGCCTGGTATGGCGCGATCCGCATTGCCACATTTTTGGTATAGGAGAGAACACCGCCTTTGCTGGCTGCATATTCCGGAAATTCGGAACCTGTATGTCCGCTGGCGGAACCGATCATCACAACAGAATAGATGCCTGGGTGGATTCCGTAGTGTTCTGTGATGGAAATGGTTCCTTTTAAGTTTACGTCAATATCATTTCCATCCTGTGTTCCTGCATTGTTGATCAGGATATTTACAGGAGGGAGTTCCGGGTAGGAATCCTTGTCCCGGATATCCAGACAGAAATGCGTATATCCGGGATGTTTGATCGTGTCGGCATTTTTGTCGAAGCCATATACTTCATGGCCTTTTTTCAGAAAAAACTCCGCGCATCCTTTTCCAATCCCGGAGCTGGTCCCTGTAATTAAGATTTTCATCGGATAAAACTCGCTTTCATACTTTTTCGCAGCGCTCCCATCAGGACAGCTGCCAGTGCGAGACACAGAACCCGGTCAATATAATCGGTGACAAACTGGACTACAAAACAGCTTCCTACCAGTCCAAGAGGTGTTTTTGAAAGAAGCTGTACAAGAATAGAGGAACCGGAAGAGGTGATTCCACCAAACAAAAATGCGGTGATGCAGGAGCTGATCAGGGTTGACGGAAGGGTGATCGCAACGGCAGCAGGGAAGATCTGCCATTTTTTCGGCTGGAATTTCCGGTATACAAGACCGGTCACGAAACCAAGAACGATTCCCACCGGAGCATAATACAGAGAATAAACGTCCGCGGTCATTCCCATCAGCAATCCGCTGATCAGATTGGGAAGCATACCATAAAACGGTCCCAGGATGGAAGCGATAAATACGGTACCGATGCTGTCAAGATAGATTGGAAGTTTCAGAAAGAGCGCGATCTGTCCGCCCACAAAGTTGATACAGATAGCAAAGGCGATCAGGCAGATCTTCTGTACGGTAATTTTTTCTGTTTTCATATTCAGTCACCATCCTTAAATT
Source organism: Prevotella sp. (assembly GCA_963616205.1). Taxonomy (GTDB): domain Bacteria; phylum Bacillota; class Clostridia; order Lachnospirales; family Lachnospiraceae; genus Blautia_A. The sequence goes on along the minus strand of CAVEKJ010000069.1, from coordinate 1,513 downwards.
AAATCCTGCAAAATATCCAGTTTTTCCGGTTCCAGGTCAAGGATCCTGGAGAGGAACAGCTGGAAGAACGCATATACATCTACTTCAGTCAACACTTTTGTATTCGGGCTTTTCCGGTAAAAATCCATGGAATCCACGACAGACTGTCCAAGGGAGATTCCTTTGGTTTCAATCTGCACATAAGAATCAAAGCCATGACAGATATCCGGATTCAGAAAATAGGCCACTGCCAGAGGATCATTGATCACACAACCGATGATGTGCTCCCATTCCCAATGAAAGTCAAAATAAAATTTTGTGATCTTTCGGATAAATTCACCGGTTTCCTGATCCAGGCGGCAGATGTATTCCAGAAGAGTAGGCGTGAGGACAATCTTTCTTGTCACATCAAGTCCGATCATATGGATCATTTTTCCATTCTGTTGGAGTGTGTCATAGACCAGGGCAGCCGCATCCGGATCGCACCAGTAATTGTACTCCGCAACCGGAGAGCAGTTTCCGTGGCTTTTAAAGGATCCACCCATGGAAACAAGTTCCTCGATCTGGTTAAATGCTGTTGGGTCTTTCTGGATCAGCTGGGCAAGATTAGTCATGGGACCGAGGGCGATCACAGAAACTTTTTCTTTTTTCAGCACATCGGACAGAAAATCTACAGCGCCCATTTCCTGCTGATACCCCTCTACTTCCGGGAGAAAACTTTCTCCAAGTCCGTCTGCGCCGTGGGTGTCCAGGGCATTTACATAATCTCGTTTCAGAGGTTTGCTTTCGCCGATATAAACCGGTACATCCAGCCGGTTCATATGCCCTAGGATTTTTTTTGCGTTTTCGAATCCCATTTCCACCGGAGAATTTCCGCAGACAATGGTGATTCCAAGTACTTCGACCTCCGGTGATTTCAGAGCCAGCATGATGGCAAGGCTGTCATCAATTCCCGGGTCGCAGTCAATGATGATTTTTCGTTTGTTCATTTTGTTCCTTTCCAACTTGTGCCAAAGCAAAAAAAATGCTTTTGTTTATCCCCTCCAATAAACAAAAGCATCAGTAAAAAGCCCGCAGATCATGTGTATGTGCAGCCGGAAAATCTTTTTTTACTTTGCCTAGTTTTTTATACTGGGAGGTTTTCGAACCAGTTTCGTGAGTTATTCTAGCATATGTTTTTGCTTGTGGCAATGGTTATTTTTGTGCGTGAAATCTCATCAGAACCTGTATATATCTTCAACATTTTGCCCGGAGTTTATTTTTTGCAGAACCCTTCGAGTTCTTTTGGCATATCCTAACAGCAGAAATCTTTAAAAGGAGTCTCTATATGAAAAATAAAAAATGGATTTCGCTGGCGGCAGCAGTCGTTCTGGCAGCGACTGCGCTGCCGATGACAGCTTTTGCTGCAAAGAAAGACGGGGCAGAAGAGAAGCTTACCAAAGTTACATTAAATGAAGTAGCCCATTCGATTTTCTATGCACCGGATTTTTTCGAGTGAGCAGTACAGGATATTTTCCGGAACGTATCAAAAATA
>CAVEKJ010000068.1:0-8137 GCA_963616205.1 Prevotella sp. | reverse complement strand
CCTCCCCTGCGGTTTTCCTACACCGTTGTCAACAGTGCCTCAAACTGACCTTCCATTTCATACTCGCCGGCATTAGCCGTAATAAACACACTATCCCCCTTCTGCACCTCAACGCACTCATCCCCGGACTGCACCTTCCCGGTGCCATCCAGTACAAGAAGGCTAGCAAACGAAGTTTTATCGATTTCTCCAAGAATCTTCTTCATCCTCTGTCCATCCAGAACCACCTTATCAACCGTAAAATAATCACAGTCCACAATATGCGGCTCAAAGGACTTCTTCCGAAGGATCGGCACCCTCTTCGTCACCTGAAGCGCCTTCTCAATATGAAGATCTCTCTCCTTCCCATTGGCATCCTTACGTCCATAATCATAAACCCTGTAAGTCACATTGGAATTCTCCTGGATCTCCGCGATCAGATTTCCCTTACCAATGGCATGAATCGTACCCGGTTCAATAAAAAGCACATCCCCTTTATGAACCTCAACCTTATTCAGAACTTCCAGAAGCGTCTTATTCTTAATCCTCTCCTCAAACTCTTCTTTGGAGACTTCCCTGGAAAATCCATAATACAAACTTGCACCTTCCTCGCAGTCCACAATATACCACATCTCTGTCTTGCCATACTGACCTTCATTCTTCATGGCATACTCATCATCCGGATGCACCTGGATAGACAGATCATCTTTTGCGTCAATAAACTTGATCAGCAGCGGAAACTGGCTGTAATGGCGGCTGTGAGTACCGGTAACCTTTTTCCCTTCCATAAGGATATATTCGTTGAGAGTTTCCCCGGCATATTCTCCGTTAGCCACATAGCTTGGTCCATCCGGATGACAGGAAAGCTCCCATGTCTCGGCAAGCTTGTCACCATCATACTCTTTTCCAAATTCTGTCATCAATCTTGTGCCGCCCCACAGGTAATCTTTGCAGCTCGGTTTTAATTTCAAAATTGCCATAATCTGTCTTCCTTTCTTTCATCTATACCGGATAAAGCGGACTGTCACGCCCGCTTTATCCGTCCCGATGCCGTTTTGCGACATCTTTTCGTTATTATCGGATTCCCAGCTCTGTATCTTCCTCACGCACAAGGCTGTGATCCTTAATATAATCAACAATCTCATCCAGTGTTGTAAATGCAACACCAACATAGCTGTCTGCAGCTCCATAGTAAAGAGCGATCTTTCCTGTCTCAGAATCATGGATAGTCGCACACGGGAAGCAGACATTCGGCACAAAACCTCTCTCCTCATACCAGGTCTCCGGTGTGAGAAGGAAGTTCTCGCAGCGATATTTCACTCTGGAAGGCTCATCAATATCCAGGATCGCACCACCGATAGAATATACATAACCATTGCAGGTTCCTGTAACACCATGGTAGAACAGAAGCCATCCTTCGCTTGTCTCGATCGGAGCAGCACCGCCGCCGATCTTTACAGCCTCCCACCACTCAGAAGTTTTTCCCATTACGTGGCGGTGTTTTCCCCAGAATGTCATATCCGGGCTTTCACTTAAGAAAATGTCGCCAAACGGTGTATGGCCGCTGTCAGACGGTCTGGAAAGCATCACATAGTTGCCATTAATTCTTCTTGGGAAAAGAACTGCATTTCTGTTAAACGGGATAAACGGATTTTCAATTCTTGTGAAAGTCTTGAAATCTGTTGTCTTTGCCACACCGATGGACGCACCGTAGAAATCCTGGCACCAGATCACATAATAGGTATCTTCAACTTTTACAAGACGTGGGTCGTATGCATATTTCGGCATAAAGGACTCGCCTTTCTCGTTGACAAAATTGATCTTTTCTTTATCGAATGTCCAGTGAAGTCCGTCCTCGCTTCTTCCAAGATAGATAAACGGAATACCGTTTACCTGCTCTCCACGGAATACGCCAATGAATTTTCCTTCATAAGGAATTACCGCACTGTTGAAAATTCTGGCAACGCCTTCTACCGGATTACGTCCGATCACCGGGTTCTCTGTGTAACGCCACAGCGGTGCTCCTTCATGATTTTCCGGTTTATCCTGCCACGGCACGTTTGGAACGGCCGGGCTGATCATTTTATATTTGCTCATACCTTTTTTCTCCTCCTGATTATTAAGCGGATATTCTGCTGAAAATTTATTTTTCTGCTTTTAAGATCTCAAGATTTTTTGCGATCAGCTCACAGCGCTGTTTTACGCAGTCCGGAGAACGTTTCGGATCTTCCGGTGTGTTGAAAAGATAATCTTCCATTTTATCAATTGTGGTGGTTGCCACATGCATTCTGGTATCACAGGAAGCGTAGTAGATATAGATGGTTCCGTCCTCATCTGCAATGGCTCCGTTTGTGAACACTACGTTGGAGACATCTCCCACTCTTTCCTCGCCGAAGGGAACAAGGAAAACTCCGGATGGCTGGGCAAGTACTTTGGAGGGATCCTTAAGATCCGTGGCAAATGCATAGAGCACATAACGAAGACCTGCGGCTGTGTTGCGGACACCATGAGCAATGTTGATCCAGCATTTTTTGCCTCGGATTGGCACTGCTCCGGCACCGTTTTTTGCTTCTGTAATGGTATGATAAATTCTGCGGCTGATGATCTTTTCCTCATCAATGACTGCATGGCAGATATCTTCGCAAAGGCCAAAACCAATTCCGCCGCCGCTTCCTGTTTCAATAAATCCGTCCATCGGACGTGTGTAGAAAGCATATTTTCCATCTACAAATTCCGGATGAAGGCATACATTTCTCTGCTGAGGGGACTGGAGAGTTTTTAAGTTGTCCAGGCGCTCCCAGGTTTTGAGATCTTTTGTCCGGACGATTCCCGCCTCTGCAACTGCGGCGGAAAGATCGCTGTTGTCCGGATCCTTGCTCTCAGAGCAGAACACCCCGTAGATCCATCCGTCCTCATGCTGGGTGAGACGCATATCATATACGTTTGTCTCCTCCGGACAGGTATCCGGCAGAATTACCGGGTAATCCCAGAAATGGAAGCCGTCGATTCCGTTGTCGCTCTCTGCAACTGCAAAGAAGGATTTACGGTCATTTCCCTCCACACGGACTACCAGATAATATTTTCCATTAAGCTTGATAGCTCCGGAATTCATCACTGCATTGATTCCAAGGCGCTCCTGGAAATTCGGATTTGTTTTTTCATCCAGATCGTATCTCCAGTGTACCGGAGCAAACTCTCTGGTAAGTACCGGATATTCATAACGGTCATAAATTCCGTTGTACCACTGTGTTTTCTGGTTTTTTCTGGCAACCAGTCTGTCCACTTTTTCTTTTTCGATATAATACTGTTTATGCAATTTCGTTCATCCTCCTGATCACTTCTATACACATACGTCCGTTGTGATACGGGCATTTCCACGGCTCCACGATGGGTTTATCCACCGGAGTATGATCCTCATGGATACACCAGTACCACTCGGAACCGTTTCTTTTGTCGATCATGTAATTTTTAATGTAATCCCAGACATCTTCTGCTGCCTGGAGATATTTTTTCTCGGCAGGGTCTTTCTGATATCCATTGAGAAAACCTACCACAGATTCTGCCTGTACCCACCATACTCTGGTGGTATCGTTGACACCGTTCTCGCACTCATTCATAAGAGAATGGTCACGGTAAGCGGTTTTGTATACATTTGCAAGGATCTCTTTTGTGATCGGTGCAACCTTTGCGGTGTACGCCGGATCAGAGAGCACTTCAAGTCCACGGTCGATAAGCCAGGAAGTTTCAATATCATGTCCATAGGAGTAAAGGTCAATGAGTGTATTCCACTCTCTGTCAAAAAATACTTCCTGTCTTTTCAATGCCGGGTTATAAACCTTATCTGCAAAAATATCCAGCATAAAGCGCAGGCGTTTTCCGGTGAACTTATCTTTTGTCACACGGTAAAACTCGGTATATGCCTCAAATACATGCAGCAAAGTATTCATGGTTTTTTCGGCGATCACGCCGTTTTCGGAAAGTTTATCATTTTCCTCCGGCTGGAAATTCCGGTTGAAAGCTTCCAGATATCCGAATTCATCGGTACATTTTTCCTCAATGATCTTCTGGAGATCTTTTGCAATGGAAAGAGCCTCTTCGTTTCCGGTAGCATCGTAATAAGAAGAAAGGGCATAGATGGCAAAGGCCTGATTGTAGGTATGCTTTGTGGTATCCAGAGGCTTTCCGTCATATGTCACGGACCAGAACACACCTCCGCATTCCTGATCCAGACATTTTTCCTTCAGGAACTGATAGGCATGATCTGCATATTCCCGTTCTTTCTCAAAGCCAGCAAGACGGCTGACACTGGAAAAGAACCAGAGGATCCTGCTGTTTAAGATACAGCCTTTTTCATATTTTTTATCCAGCTTTAAGTCGTAATCCATGTAGCCGTAATATCCGCCGAATTCTTCATCTTTCAGGCCTTCCCAGAAAGGAATGAGCCCGTTTTTCAGATGTTCTCTGATCTCATTTAACATAATCGTCTGCTCCTTTTTAACCTTTGACCGCACCGGCAGCAACACCGCTGTAGATCTGATTCTGGAAAATAATGAACACGATCAGCGCAGGAAGAAGAGAGATGATAACACCTGCGCAGATCAGGTTGTACTGGCTTCCCAGAGGTCCGGTAAATGTGTAAAGTGAAGTTGCAACGGTACAAAGTCTTGTTTTGTCCTGAAGGTAAAGCTGTGCACAGTAGTATTCGTTGTAAGTGTTGGCACCTTTCAGGATGATGGATGTTACAATGGCCGGTTTCAGAAGAGGAAGAAGGATCTTGCTGTAAATAGTAAAGTAAGAAGCTCCGTCCAGGTATGCGGATTCATCCAGGGAAACCGGCAGGTTCTCGAAATACTGAATGAAAATATAAATAGAGATAACGTCTGTACCGCACATCATAATGATGTATCCATACAGGGTATTTACAAAATTCAGATTTACCATGATCTCATATACGGCAACCTGCATGGCAACTGCCGGAAGGAGAGCCGCAAAGGTAAAAGCGTTACGGATCAGACCGTTTCCAGGGAATTTAAAACGGTTCAGCACATATGCCAGCTGTGTACCGATGATGATGGATACCGCAAGAACAACCACCAGAACGATCAGGGAGTTGCGGAAAGCCACCAGCATGTTTGCCTTTGTAAATGCTTTTATAAAGTTGTCAAAATTCAGCCAGCTCTGTGGCAGAGTCATTACATTTGTGGATTTATATTCTGCATCAGTCTTAAAGGCTGTGATCACACAGGAAACGATAGGAAGCACTGCCATGAATGCAAAGAATATCAGGGATGCATATTTGATGATGGTCCAGACTATAAATCCGGGACTGTACTGTTTTCTTCTTTTATAAGGAGCTGCTGCTGTCTGTGCCATATCCTAACGTCCTCCTTTCTGTGCTGCGGCTTTTGCAAGTTTTGCCGCTTTTTTCTTCTTTTTCTTTACCGCATAGGATTCATCATCTGTGGTCGCGTTACGGAATACAAACTTGAAGAACGCATCCTGCAGGAACTTCGCGATGATGATAATGATCAGAAGGAATACCGCCATGGCCGATGCCAGACCAACCTTCTGGTTTGTATGTGCGATGGTGTTCATGACTACAAAGAATGTACCAGTTCCGTTGGCACCTGTTGTGATAACGAACGGAGCCTCGAAAGCACTCAGTGAACCTGTGATAGACAGGATAATATTCAAAGTTACGATGGTTTTGATACTTGGCAGGATGATGTAGCGGAACTGCTGGAACTTGTTTGCACCGTCCAGATCTGCTGCTTCATAAAGGGAATCATCCACAGACATGATGGCTCCGATGAAAAGTACCATGTTCTGTCCAAAATATCTCCACACAGAAGAACCTACCAGTGACCAGTTGTTTACCGACTGATCCTTCAGCCAGTACGGCAGGTTGTCAAGCTGGAATCCACACCACTGAAGGACTGTATCAAATACGAATCCACGGGTGTAAAAGAATTTAAAGATAAATCCGATGGCAATACCATTGATCAGGTATGGGAAAAACATAAATCCTTTGAAAAGGTTGCTGCATTTTACCTTCATGCTGAGAATGGTTGCAAGGTAAAGTGCAATGGCAAGCTGGATCAGTGCACCAGCCATATAGTAAAGGCAAAGTTTCAGAGCACCAATGATGTCATCTCTTTTAAAGATCGCTCTGTAGTTATCAAGACCTACGAATTTTCTTGTACCTACGTATTTCATTTTGTAGAAACTGAATTTTACCATTTCCGCAAATGGAAGATATGTAAATACAAGTAACAAGATTAATGGAATAATGGTGAATGCAAGGATGATCAGCGTCTGCTGGCCTTTGCGGCTTCTGAGCCATTCACCGAAACTTTTTTTCGTTCCACTCTGTTCCATAGTTTCCCTCCATTTCAAAGGCGGGGAAAACGCTTCCCCCGCCTGAGTGATCTGCGTTTATATCCGTGCAGATTATTCGTTTACTTCTACATCATCAGCATCCTGAGCATCGCTCCACTTCTCATTCCACTCTTTCATGATGTCATCAAAATCTTCGTCTCCGTTGGAAGCGTGCTCAACGATCTCCTGGATCTTCTCGTTTCCGCCTGCGCCTACCATAAGCTCGGAATCAGCATTCAGCTCATTGAGGACATCTTCCTCTCCTTCGATTGCCGGCTCATTGGAAATGAACTCTACATTGTTGTCTGTGAACTCCTGATATACTTCCGGAAGATTGTCATCACCAACTGCGATCGGAAGACCACCCTCGTTGTAGGAATATCCGGATTTCTCTGTCATCCATTTTACAAAGATCATTGCTGCTTTCTGATTGTCCTCGTCGCTGTTTGCGTTGATACCGAAGCAGTAGTCCTCGTCTGCCGGTGAATACTGTTTTCCGTCTACTGTGATCGGGAATGCGAAGTATCCGATGTCATCTGCGTTGTCTCCGGCGCCCTGCATCTGCGGGTAAGCCCAGGAACCAAGTACCATGGTTGCGATCTGACCGTTGTTCAGCATACCTTTGCTGCTCTCCCAGTCTGTTGTGGAGTAGTCATCCTCGGTAAGTCCGTCTGCAACTGCATCGTAGAGGATCTTGTAAACGTTGTAAGCACCTGTGCCATCTCCCGGATCAGAGAATGGATCTTTTGTATGAGCGAATTCCTGGTTTCTGTATTTTGCATCGCCGGTTGCTGTGATTCCGGTATAATCATCCCATGCACCCATAGTCCATCCAGCCGCATAATTTGTATAAAGCGGAATGGCATCTGTTTTATCTTTGATTGTCTTCAGATCCTCAATGAACTCATCCGGTGTTTTCGGAAGCTCTGTGATTCCTGCATCTTTGAAAACTTTCTTATTATAGAGAACACCACGGCCCACTACTGTGATCGGGATACCGTATACCTCGTTCTCATACAGCCATCTGTTTGGGTATTTCACTTCTTCTTTTACGGAATCAACATCTCCATAGGAAAGGAAATATGTGGAAAGGTCAGATTTGTCAACCTCCGGGATCATCATGATGTCTCCCCAGTCACCGCCCTGAAGACGAAGCAGGGAATCCTGTGCATAATCGGTAACACCTTCGATCTCAACCTTGATGTCCGGATACATATCGTTAAACTCTTTTAAGTATGCATCCCAGTTCTTTCCGGAGTAGTCACTGTCAAGCATATCGGTACGGTTTGTGATCAGCTTGATATCCGCCTTTGTATCGGTATCCTCACCAAGCTTGATGTCTGTGTACTTTACACCGTCTGCTGCAAATACGGTAGATACACCTCCTACGGACATTACGGATGCGGCCATCACACCTGCAAGACTCATTGCCGTTGCTTTTCTCCATTTCATGTTTGTTTCCTCCTTTTGGAATGATTAAATTGAAATAATTAATTAGCTAAAGCGTTTTGCTTTCGATTAACTTTAAGTTAATTATATTCTTTTATTAGCTTATTTCATCAGTGATTCTTGCGAATTATCATTCTTTCTTGTGTTTCTCATGTTTTTCGTATATTACTCATAATTTTAGCGTTGTTTTTTTGTGTATTATGCTGATGGATTTTCGCTTATCTATTAGATAAAATAGATTCAATTAATTTTTAGCTTTATTTTTAGTTTTAATTTTCTTATTTTCTCTTGCAAAAAACTAATATTTTTACATATTTCTACAATAATAGGC
>CAVEKJ010000067.1:0-8335 GCA_963616205.1 Prevotella sp. | reverse complement strand
GAAAGACTCTGAGAAGTTACAGGGATTATTAAAAGAATACGAGGATATACGGATAAATTTGGAGAAAGAGCTTTCGACGGCTGGAAGGTCAGAATTATATGCAGATCTGAATAGACTAATCGTAAGGATATCAGACTATATTTTCAGAAAAGAAGAAAAAGTTAAGAGAGGAGTGGATGAAGTTATGGGTGGAAAGGTTTTGCAGTTAGAATCGGAACGATTGCTTGAGTTAGGAGAAGCACGTGGAAAAATTATTGGAAAAGCTATTGGAAAAGCAGAGGGAGAAACCATAGGTATGATGCGTGGAGAAGCAAGGATACGTGCGTTGATCAATTGCCTGATTTCAGATGGCCGGGCGGATGAGATCCAGAAAGTGATCAATAATGCAGAGATGTGCGGGGAGTTGTATAGGAAGTATGGGCTATGAAGTATAACGATATTTCTGGATAACAAGAAATAAAAATCAGTGGCTGGAAGATCAATATTCTGGCCGCTGCTTTTTTGCGTTATTACAGGGTTGTTGTGCTGTGTTAAAATATAAACAATGTTAATATAATACAGTCAAATTATTCATTTTATAACTATTTGTAAATGTGTTATGCTATCTTCTGATGAGAGATATAATGAATGTGGTCATGAATGGATCATGTTCATGAACTGGTAACGAAGTGGATGTGATGTCTGCTTCAGTTGACTATCCGGCCATGCCGGAGCTTATGTGATGAAGGAGAGGAAATCATTATGGAATTTAATCATGGCGTTTTATTTTCAGATACATATCAGAAGAAGCTGAAATCTCAGTTTTATTATGCAGATAAAGATCCGCAGTATGGTGCGCGTCTTTTCTTTGAGAACTCTGGTGGCTCTCTGAGACTTAAGAAGGCAGTTGAGGCCAAGGCTGCTATTGAGGAGTTTCCGGATTGCCCGGAGCGTGCCCGTGGCAGAGGTTTTGACCTGGCGGATTATGTGAAGGATGGTACTCAGGAGATCCTGGAGGTTGTTTTTGGCGCGAAGAGTGGTGCTCTGATCACTGAGCTGACTGCTTCTCAGACTATGTTCCATGCAGTTGGTACCATTATGGAAGGTGTTGACTGGGGTAAGAATGCAGTTACTTCTGCTCTGGAGCATCCGTCTGCTCATGATGCAGTTGAGTATTACTGCAAGAAGACCGGAAGAGAGTTCCGTGAGGTTCCGGCTAATAAGGTAACTGGTGGCCTTGATCCGGATGAGATCATGAAGTATGTGGATAAGGATACCGTTCTTCTTAGCATTATGGCTGCTTCCAATATTTCCGGTAATATCATGGATATCAAGGAGATCGCACGTCGTGCAAAAGAGATCAACCCGGATATCTACATTGTAAGTGATGCGGTTCAGCATGCGCCTCATGCAGTGATCGATGTTGAGGACTGGGGTGTGGATGTCTGCAACTTTGCTCCGTATAAGTTCTTTGGTGTTCGTGGCTGCGGTTATGCTTATGTTTCTGACCGTGTTGCTGTTATGCCGCATATCAAACTGACCTGCAAGGATGATAACGTATGGGCACTTGGTACTCCGGCTCCGGGAAACTTTGCTGCTATGATGGCTGTTATTGATTATGTTTGCAGCATCGGTAAACATTTCCTGGGTGATTCCGCACATAAGTATAATAAGAGAGAGCTTTTTGTTGAGGGCATGAATCACATTCATCTTCAGGAGAGAGCGCTTCTGTACCGTATGCTGGAAGGTACCGATAAAGTTCCGGGTCTTCGTCATATCCCGGGTGTTCAGGTTTATGTGGATATGGAGGATCTTACATACAAAGATCTCATCGTTGCCATGGGTATTGAGGGTATCGAGTATGCAGAGTGTGCAAGAAGATATCTGGAGCATGGTGTTACTCTGTTCGAGCGTGTAAAGCGCAGCCCGTATTCCAAACGTATTGTTGAGACTCTTGGCCTTGAGGGTGCACTTCGTGTTTCACCGCTTCACTGCCATGGAACCGATGACATTGATAAGTTCCTGAAGATCACTAAGGATATCGCTGAAGGTAAATAAGATTCAGCGAACGTGAAATCCTGCCGGAAAAAATCAGGTGGGTAATTTAGTTAAATGTCAGAGTATTGATCGCCTCTTTCTTTGAGAAATTTATTTCTTTAAGGAAGAGGCGTTTTTTTGAACCGCTTTTTAACCGAAACTGCGAAGCAGTTATTCGGTTATGAGCAAGTAGAGAATGCGGATGATTTTATCCGCTTGACTTCGGATCAGGGGGATACTTGTAATTCCGCAAGGGACTGCTCTGATTCGGTTAAAAGTGATTGTTCTATTTGATAAATGATGTATTATAACGGGAGTTTCTGTTAAGATAGAATTATTAAATATACCATGGGAGGTAGCGGATGAAAGAACTTCTTTTTGGCGCGGCATACTACGACGAATACATGCCGTATGACAGACTGGATAAAGATATAGAGATGATGAAAAAAGCAGGGATTAATACGGTGCGTATTGCAGAGTCTACCTGGAGTACCTGTGAGCCTCAGGAAGGGGTGTTTGATTTTTCTCATGTGGAGCGTGTGATGGATGCCATGGAGGAAGCGGGGATCAACGTGATCATCGGTACGCCTACGTATGCGGTTCCTGCCTGGATGGTGAAGGCTCATCCGGATGTGATTGCCACGACGAAAAACGGGGAGGGGCTTTATGGTGCCAGACAGATCATGGATATTACCAATCCGGTGTATCTTTTTTATGCGGAGAGAGTGATCCGCAAGTTGATGGAGGTCAGCGCTCACAGAAAGTGTGTCATTGGTTTTCAGGTGGATAATGAGACCAAGTATTACGGCACAGCGGGCAAAAATGTGCAGCTTGCTTTTGTAAAATATTTAAGGGAAAAATTTCAGGATGATCTGGATGCCATGAACCATGAATTCGGATTGGATTACTGGAGTAACCGGATTGATGCCTGGGAGGATTTTCCAGATGTGAGAGGAACCATCAACGGAAGTCTGGGGGCGGAGTTTGAGAAGTTCCAGCGGACTTTGGTGGATAAATTCTTAAGCTGGCAGGCGGGAATTGTCAGCGAGTATAAGAGGGAAGATCAGTTTATTACCCACAATATGGATTTTGAGTGGAGAGGCTATTCCTATGGTGTGCAGCCGGATGTGAACCACCTGCATGTTTCGGAGGCTCTGACCATTGCGGGAACGGATATTTATCATCCGTCCCAGGATGATCTGACAGGCACGGAGATTGCTTTTGGAGGGGATATGATCCGCAGTCTGAAGCATGACAATTATCTGGTTCTGGAGACGGAAGCTCAGGGCTTCCCATGCTGGACGCCGTATAAAGGTCAGCTTCGTCTCTGTGCATACAGTCATCTGGCGTCCGGGGCCAACAGTGTGATGTACTGGCACTGGCATTCGATCCATAATTCTTTTGAGACTTACTGGAAGGGGCTTCTGAGCCATGATTTTGCGGAGAATGATACGTACCGTGAGGCCTGCATCATTGGAAAAGAATTTCGGGAAAAAGGCAGCCGACTGGTAAATCTTAAGAAGAAAAATGATGTGGCTGTGATGGTGAGCAATGAAGCACTGACTGCACTGAACTGGTTTGGTATTCAGGCTACTTCCGGGGATAACGGAGAGATCCGTTACAATGATGTGGTGCGCTGGATCTATGATGCGCTGTACCGGATGAATGTGGAGTGCGATTTTGTGTGGCCGGAATCTGAGGAGCTTTCAGAGTATAAGGCGATTTTTGTCCCGGCACTTTATGCAGTTCCTGACAGTACGCTTCAGAGGCTGAATCGTTATGTGAAAGAAGGCGGTACGCTGGTTGTGATATTTAAGAGCGGTTTTGCCAATGAAAATGTGAAGGTTCATGCGGATGCACAGCCGCATATTCTTAAAGATGCATTGGGGATCAGTTATAATCAGTTTACGTTTCCGAGGGATGTGAAGCTTGCCGGAAAGCTGTATGTGGTGGGAGGCTCTGCAGATTCCGCAGGGACTATAGATGTAGATGGAAATTCTACAGATATAAAACCGGCACTCGGCGGCGAAGCAAGGATCTTTATGGAACTTCTCAAACCAGAAGGTGCAGAAGTACTTGCCGGGTATGAACATTACAACTGGAAAGGATATGCTGCCATAACCAGGAATAAATATGGAAAAGGTACTGCATATTATCTGGGATGCATGACAGATAATGCCACACTTCAGAATGTAATAAAAAATGCTCTTGGTGATGCAGGGGTAGAGTTATCCGGTTATGAATATCCGATGATCGTGCGTGAAGGAAAGAATGATCTTGAAAAAACGGTCCGGTATTTCCTGAATTACTCAGGGGCGGAACAGACTGTCACGTACAAATATGGTGATGCAGAGGATGTACTTACCGGTGAGAAGATTAAAACCAATACAGAACTGATCATTCCTGCGTGGAGTGTTCGGATTGCTGAGGCTTAAGATGCAAAAGAAATATAAATGAAAAAAATCTCTGGCACGTTGGCAGAAAGCTGATGTGGCAGAGATTTTTCATGAAGTAAACGGTAATCAGTATTAGTATACCCGTTCGGGATTAATTTATAAATTTCAACTTGAAAATATACCCGTTCGGGATTAATATGTTTATTATGAACAGGATTGGTAATTATATAAAAGAAGAAAGAAAAAAAGCTGGCCTCACGCAGGAAGAGTTTGCAATGCGTGCCGGCCTAGGACTCAGATTTGTAAGAGAACTGGAGCAGGGAAAAGAAACTGTGCGTCTGGATAAAGTAAATCAGGCATTGGCAATGTTCGGAAAAGAAGCTGTACCGGGAGAAATGGAGGATTAACAGGTGGAGTCGGAATATAGAAGAGGCTATGTATATATTCAAAATTGTTTTGCCGGAATAATTGCTGAAACAGAAGAAGGATATATTTTTTCATATGATAAAAAATATTTAAAAAGAGAAGATGCGGTAGCGGTAAGTCTTACACTTCCTTTACGTGAAGATCTATATGAAACAACCATTCTGTTTCCATTTTTTGATGGCCTAATTCCTGAAGGTTGGTTACTTGGAGTAGTCAGTCGAAACTGGAAAATTAATCAGAAGGACAGATTTGGTCTTTTACTGGCGGCATGCAGAGACTGTATCGGGGACGTTTGTATCAGAGGAGAAATGACATGAAATGTTTATGTTGTGGAAAAGCGATCAATCAAAATGCGTCAGAATCTGAGAAAAAGTGGCAGTGGCATAAAAAATGTGTGGTAAATTTTTTTCATACAAAAGAAATGCCTGTTTTGGATATAACAAAAGAACAACTGGAATTCCTTGTCAATGAAACGGTTAATGAAGGATTGACGGTGCCTGGTGTTCAAAAGAAATTATCACTTCATTTATCAAGTGATATAGACGCAAGACTTACAATCGTAGATTATCCGACGGGCTATATATTAAAACCGCAGACAGAAGAATTTGAAAATATGCCGGAATTTGAAGATCTTGCCATGCGACTTGCTGAGATCATGGGGATACAGACAGTGCCACATGCACTTATAAAAATGAATGGAGAGTATGCATATATTACAAAACGAATTGACCGGGAAATAACGGAAAAAGAAACCAAGTTATACGCAATGGAAGATTTTTGTCAGTTATCCTGCAGATTAACGCAAGATAAGTATAAAGGTTCATATGAACAATGTGGCAGGATTATTAAGAAATATTCGACAACACCGGGATTGGATATGTCAGAATTATTTTTACGTGTATCAGGTTCTTTTGTCATGGGAAATTCAGATATGCATTTGAAAAATTTTTCATTAAAGGAGACGGAACCTGGTAACAGAAAGTTTCAGCTGTCAAAAGCATATGATATGCTGCCTGTAAATATAATCATGCCGGAAGATAAAGAACAGCTTGCACTTACGATCAATGGAAAAAAACGAAATATTCATAAAAAAGAATTCCGGCTTCTGGCAGAAGCCTGTGAGATACCATCTAATGCAGCAGAACGTATGCTGAAAAAAATATGTTCTAAGAAAGATAAATTTCTGAATCAGATAGAGGAAGCATATCTGTCTGATGAGCAGAAGGAAAAGGTAAAAGAGCTTATTTCAGAGAGGATTGAAGTTTTGCAGTAAGCGGAGAAAACTATATGATGTGTATTGAGGAGTCTATGTTTTATGAAGTTCTTCCGCTTGACATCTTCCGTGAGAATATGCACAATAAAGATATCACAGATTTGCCGGGCAGAAATAAATTATAAAACAAGGGGTGACAAACATGCAGAACATTCTCATTGTAGTAGACATGCAGAATGATTTTATCGACGGCGCACTTGGCACGAAAGAGGCAGCTGCCATTGTTCCGAAGGTGGAGGAGAAGATACGGAATTTTGACGGAAAGGTATTCTTCACAAGGGATACCCATGAGACGTATTATCTGGAAACACAGGAGGGGAAAAATCTTCCGGTTCTTCATTGTATCCGGGGTACAGAAGGATGGCAGATCCGGAAAGAACTGGATGTTTTAAGAAAAACAGAACCCATTGATAAAGAGACTTTTGGTTCCACAGATCTGGCAGGGGAACTGGTCGCACAGAATGAAGAGGAAGAAATTGGAAGCATTACTCTTGTGGGACTTTGCACAGACATCTGTGTGATCTCCAATGCGCTTCTGATCAAAGCATCCTTTCCGGAAGTCCCGATCTATGTAGATGCCACATGCTGTGCAGGCGTAACACCGGAAAGTCATGAGAATGCACTGAAAGCCATGGAGGCCTGCCAGATTAAAATTATCCGGTAAAATTATGGCATAAGAAGAGCAAAGAAAAGGAGGATGGCGGTATGAAAAAGAAATTTCTGAAAAAATTTATGGTCCTTGCAGTGTCCGCAGTAACAGCATTCAGTTCGGTTCCTGCGTTAACAGTAACCGCTGCGGGCAATCCGTATCCCGCAACACAGGACGTGGATAAAGATGGATTATATGAGATCCCCTGCACACGTTTTGCCTGGCAGTGCGTGTATGAGAGACAGAGAATTGCGTTGCCGGCGTGGGGAAATGCAGTAAACTGGTGGCAGAACGCCATCAATCAGGGCTATGCAGTGGGAAATGATCCGGTTCCTGGTTCCATTGCTGTATGGAGTGGTGATTATTACGGACATGTTGCATATGTAACAGCAAATCTGGGAAATAACAGATTTACAGTCGATGAGGGAGGAAGAACAGATCTGGATCAGACTTCATCCCATGGAGTTGCCTATGGATATACACTGACCAACGCAGTTGGCGGAAGACGCCCGTATGATTCCAACAAGGTGCTGCTTGGATTTATTTATCCCGGCATCCGTGTGCCAGGAAAACCATATGTGAGTGTTAATCCGGGAAAAAGCAATCAGACCACTACATTTTCGTGGAATGCAACAAGTTATGCCAAATATTACGATGTCTATGTATATAAAGCAGGACAGTCCAATGCGACTCTGGTACAGTCCGGAATAACCGGAACAAGCTGGTCCTGCACACTGCCAGAGGGAAATTACAGAGTATCTGTGGCATCTGTAAGCCATGCACAGTACGCATATACGTTTTCGGATTCTGTGAATTTCACCGTACAGGCAGCTCCGGTCACACATACGCATAATTATCAGAAAGTCACAGTAAAAGCAACAACCACTGCCAACGGATACACACAGGAGCAGTGCAGCTGCGGAAGTGTGAAGAATAAGAAGACCATATATTATCCGAAAAAAATACAGCTTTCCAAAACAAGCTATGCTTATGATGGAAAAGTAAAGAAACCAACGGTAAAAGTAACAGACAGCAATAACAAGGTGATCAGTGCGAATAACTATACCGTTACCTATTCTGCCGGAAGAAAATATGCAGGTACTTACAGCGTAAAGGTTCAGTTTAAAGGTAATTATTCAGGAACCGTTACAAAAACTTTTAAGATCACCGGAAAATCTCATAAACACAATTATAAAAAACAGGTTCAGAAAGCAACTACATCAAAGAATGGATATGTTCAGTATCTTTGTTCCTGTGGTACGGTGACAGGAAAGAAAACGATCTATTATCCGAAGACAATAAAACTTTCTACAACAAGCTACACATACGATGGAAAAGTAAAAACACCGAAGGTGACCGTGACCGGAGCAGATAAAAAAACGATCGGTTCCGGAAATTATACAGTGTCGTACTCCAAAGGAAGAAAAAATGTAGGCACTTATAAAGTTACTGTGAAGTTTAAGGGAAACTACAGCGGAACGGTAACGAAGACTTTTAAGATCAATGCAAAGCCTAAGAACTGGGTTTATGTGGATACGCTTCCGAAGAATGTTACTTCCGCTAAATATACCATCC
>CAVEKJ010000066.1:0-8372 GCA_963616205.1 Prevotella sp. | reverse complement strand
GTATGCACCCAGGCCGCAACAACGGCTACATCCACTACAACATCTGTTAAAAATGGCTGGAAAAAAGAAGGTGGACAGTATTATTACTATGTAAAAGGCAGGAAAGTAACCAATCAGCTTAAGAAGATCAGTGGTGCGACATATTATTTCGGTTCCAATGGTGCAAGAAAGACCGGATGGTATACGGTAAAATCCGGAAATACCTATAGGACTATGCAGTTTGCTTCCAATGGAAAATATACCGGAAAATCCAAAACGGTAAATGCGACCCTGATGAAAAAAACAGACGCAGTGATCAAAAACCAGAAGATCTCTGCAAGTCTTACAACCGTTGCCCAGAAAAAGGCAGCTCTTAGCAGGCTGTATACATATGTAAAAAATAATTATAATTACAGCCGTGTCATGGGCCAGTTTGGAAAGGGAAAAAGCTTAAGTTATGCACAGCAGACAATAGAAAAGACAGCGGGAAACTGCTATGGATTTGCATCCTCTTTTGCAGTCATGGCCAAACGTGCCACAGGTCTTCCAGTCCGTGTATGTTGGGGAACAAGTACCGCGTTTAATAAAAACCGGGCGCAGGCGCATGGCTGGACAGAGATAAAGATCGGAAATACCTGGTACATTTTTGATATAAATGCAGCCAAGTATTCTTCAAGAAAAGATGTAAAATGGTATATGCAGAATGCATCTTCCGCAGTTATGAAGAAAGTTTACAAAAAAACAGGAAGCGAAGATATCGTTCTCTAAGGACAGGAGTAGATTATGAAAAAGTGGACAAAGAAGATCCTTGCAGCAATACTTTGCCTGATGATGCTTCAGATGCCGGCGGCAGAACCATTTTTTGCAACGCAGACTGTACAGGCAGCATCGACCTCAAAAACAGCTGCAAAGGTAAAGAACGGCCTCAAAAAAGAAGGCGGAGAATATTACTATTATGTGAAGGGCAAAAAAGTAAAGAATACATGGAAATCCGTAACAGTCACCAACAAGACTACCGGTAAAAAAGTGACATTCAGATACTATTTTTCCAACACCGGAAAGGCTTACAAGGGAGGAACATTTTTCGGGGAAAATTATCTTCTCGTAAAAAAGATCGGCGGAAAGTTCTATGGATTTAACCAGTATGCACAGATGGTAAAAGGAGTCTATTATTCCGCATATGGACAGTCCAGAGCAGGATTCTATGCGTTTAACACAAAAACCGGTGTATATGATGCCGGAACATCCAGAAGATTAAGAAAAGCTTTTGTAAGAGAGAAGAGTTCCACAGCATTGCGCAGTGCCCTTGGCAGACCTCTTCGAACCAAAAAGACAGATGGCTGCTACGGTGATGGCCAGGAATATCTGCTGGAGTACACCAGATTCTGGGTCAATACATACAAAGACAAAAAAGGGAAGGAAATCGTACTGGACGTGATCAGTAAATAAGATCCCGCCATACGGATAGATACAACTATGGTTTTCAGTTCAATGGTATTCCTGTGTGTATTTCTTCCGGTTATTTTTTGTCTGCATCTCCTTTTGCCAGGGATGTGGGCAAAAAATTTCCTGCTTGTTGTGGCAAGCCTGCTTTTTTATGCATACGGGGAACCTGTTTATGTGATTTTACTTGTTGCTTCGTCGGTGGGCAACTATATTTTTGCCCGCCTGACAGGAGAACATCCGAAGACCAGGAAGCTTACCGTGGCGGTAGCCGTGATCGTAAATCTTGGTCTTCTTGTGATATTCAAATACTCCGGATTTCTGGTGGAGACTTTTAACTCTGCTACCGGTGCTGGGATTCCGGTTCCGCAGGTTCGGATGCCCATCGGAATCTCATTTTTTACTTTTCAGGCACTTTCCTATGTGATCGATGTTTACCGGGGAGATGCCGCTGCTCAGAAGAATTTTGGAAAAGTACTTCTGTATATCTCATTTTTTCCGCAGCTGATCGCAGGACCGATCGTCAAGTATCATGATGTGGAGGCAGAGATCAACAACCGTGAGCAGAAGCCGGAGGAAATTGGAAAAGGGATCCGGCGTTTTATTGCCGGCTTAAGCAAAAAAGTCCTCATAGCCAATACCATGGGTCTTGTGGCTGACAATCTTTTTGGTGCATCTGCATCCGGGATCACAGCTTTTGGGGCCTGGCTTGGAGCAGTTTCTTATATGCTGCAGATCTATTTTGACTTCAGCGGTTACAGTGACATGGCACTTGGACTTGGTATGATGTTTGGATTCCATTTTCAGGAAAATTTCAATTATCCTTATATTTCCGGCAGTATTCAGGAATTCTGGAGAAGATGGCATATGTCTCTTTCCGGATGGTTTAAACAATATCTGTATTTTCCGTTAGGAGGAAATCGTAAGGGAAAATTCCGTACAGTAGTCAATAAGATGATCGTTTTTCTCTGCACGGGTATCTGGCATGGAGCTTCTTTTAATTTCCTGTTCTGGGGAGTTTATCATGGATTTTTCCTGATGCTGGAAGAATATATCCCGGCTATCGGAAAAAAGGGAGGAAAGATCAAGAACGTTTTCCAGCATGTTTATGCGCTGTTGGTAGTATGTATCGGTTTTGTATTTTTCCGTGCGGACACAATGAAGCAGGGATGCTTCTGGGTCAGAGAAATGTTTACAGGTTTCGGGTGGAACGCTTCTGCGATGAGCCTTACGCTTCAGCAGCTGACACCGATATATCTTGTGACTCTGGTCGTGGCACTGTTTGCAGCAGTTCCGGTAAATAAAGTGCTAAAAAAATATAGCTGGTATGAAGGATTTACCTATATATTAAGTCTGGCCGGTTTTGCACTCTGTGTATTGAGCCTGGCCGGTGGAACCTATAATCCATTTATCTATTTTCGATTTTAAGAGGAGGCAGAAAACATGAAAAAACTGCAGGTGCTGTATATTACTGCATTTTTTGCGGCTTGTCTTGTGCCATCTCTGGGGATGGCGGTGACAAAGCAGGAAACATCGTCCGAAAACAGAAGGCTGGCGGAATTTCCTGAACTGAAAAATGAAGATGGGATCAATACACAGTGGCTGACGGAAGCCGGAGAATATTTTCAGGATCATTTTGCATTTCGAAATGAACTGGTAACTGCAAACGCGCTTCTGAATGGAAAGCTCTTGGGGGTATCTACCGCAGATGGCGTGATCCAGGGAACGGATAACTGGCTGTACTATAAGGATTCTCTGGAAGATTATCTTGGAGAGGAACTTCTTTCAGAGAGAAGTCTTTTTAATATTGCACATACACTGTCCATGATGCAGGAGGCGCTGGATAAAAAGGGAGTACAGTTTCTTTTTACTGTGGCGCCCAACAAGAATTCTCTTTATGGCGAGAACATGCCGTACTATGACAGCCTGAAGGTATCATCGGACAAAAACCTTATCAATCTTCAGAAATATCTGGAGCAGGAGAAGGTTTCCTATGCAGATCTGTACGGAACTCTCGCGGAAGAACAGGAAGTTCTTTATCACAAAAGAGACTCTCACTGGAATAACAAAGGCGCTGCAGTGGCGGCAGAAACATTGCTGTCTTCTCTGAAAAAGGAGCATGTTTCCTATAAAGAAGAGCCTTATACTGTAAAAACAGATTTCACCGGTGACCTGGATGAGATGCTGTATCCGCTTGCAACCACACCGGAAGAAGAAGTTTATTATGACAGACAGACAACCTTTGCCTATGTGGGAGAAGTGGAAAGTAATTTTGATCCGAAGATCACAACGGTAAATCCGGTAAAATCAGGAAGCCTGGCCATGTTCAGGGATTCTTTTGGAAATGCGCTGCTTCCGTTTATGGCAGATGCTTATGCCAATGCGTATTTTTCCAGAGGGGTACCTTACCAGATGAGTGAGGTGGACGAAAAAAAAGCGGACACTGTGATCGTGGAACGTGCGGAACGCTTTCTTCCGGAAATGGCACAGTCGCCGCCGGTCATGGAAGGACCGGAAAGACAGGTGACTGTTTCCGAAGAAAATGTGGTTTCTGCCGGGACAGGAGCCGTTCAGTGTGAGATCCAGGGAAACCTTACAAAGATCACAGGGCGTATTGAAGAAAAATATCTGGATACAGAAAGCAGGATCTTTGTAAGAGTGAACGGGGATAAAATTTATGAAGCTTTTCCTATGGATGTTTCCACAGAAGATGGAAAAACAGATAACAGTGGATTTTGTCTGTATTTGGACCGTTCACTTCTTGCAGCGGACGGAAACCAGATCGAGATCCTTACAGGAGAGGAAGATTCAGCCCGTATAGTAGGCGTGCTGACACTATAAAGGAGGACATAAAAAATGAAGAAAAAAACAGTACAGATGCTTTTAAGCGCTACATTGATCGTAGCGATGTGCCTGAGTGCACCGGCAGCAGCTTTCGCAGGCGAGACATCTGCAAAAGAAGAAAGCGCAGAAAAAATCACCAAGGAGGATTCCACAGAGGAAAAAGAGGCAGAGGATTTCAAGGTCGGAGAACTCACGGTAAAAAATCAGAGCGGACTTGAGGTAAAATCCGCAGAGCTTCAGGATGCCAAAGAAGATGACAGCCAAAAAGAGGATGCCAAGGACGCCACCGAGCAGGATCTTGTGATCACTATGGAGGATGGTACCGAGCATACTTTTAAAAATGTAACTCCGGATAACTGGAAAGACCCGGTTTTCTATAATGAATATGAGATCCTTTATATCTCCTATACAGATGAAAAGGGTAAAACTCAGGAAGCACTGGAAGACGCTGAGGAGACAGAACTGAAAGAAGCTGCTACCACTTATGCAAAATCCAATGTAAATATCCGTGAGAAAGCAGATACAAAATCCAAATCCCTGAAGGTAACATCCCTTGGAACTGAGTTCAAGGTAACCGGTGTATGCCCTGGCTGGCTGAAAGTGGAAGGGGATGGCGTTAAAGGATATGCAGCACATACATACTTCACATCCAACAAAGATGAGATCGACAAACTGGTAGCAGAGCAGAAAGCAGCAGAAGAGAAAAAAGCAGCAGAAGAGAAAAAAGCAGCAGACGCAAAAGCAGCAGCGGAAGCACAGGCGGCAGCAGACGCACAGGCAGCAGCAGACGCACAGGCAGCGGCAGACGCGCAGGCAGCAGCAGACGCGCAGGCAGCGGCAGACGCACAGGCAGCAGCAGACGCACAGGCAGCAGCGGAAGCACAGGCGGCAGCAGATGCAGCAGCAGAACCTACCGAGGTTGGCCGACAGGCTTATGATGACTGTGATGGAAGTGGCCACGGTTACTACGAGATCACCTACTCTGACGGAAGTGTCGGATACGAGGAGTATTGATCAGAAAGAACGATAAGGGAAAATATGTATGAAAAGATTAAAACTGTTTTTTATGGCATTGGTCATGCTTTTTGCAGTACAGATCTGTACTGTTTCCGTGACCTGTGATGTGCAGGCTGCAACATCTGCAACAACTGTAAAGAAGAAAACCGGCCTTTACAAAGAAAAAGGAAAATATTATTACTATACCAATGGCAGAAAAGTCAAAAATCAGTGGAGGACCGTAAAAGGAAAACGTTATTATTTTGGTCCGAAATATTATGCATTGACGTATCATAATAAGATTGGTTCCAGGATCTATGTATTTGATACGGCAGGACGTCTTTTGAACGGAAAAGCTTCACGTATCGTGAATGTGGGCAAATATTCCTATTACGTAAACAAATATGGCAATCCATCAAAGGGCTGGCTGTGTTTACCGGATAACAATCTTTATTATGCGGATTCCTGGGGACGTTTTTATAAAAACCGTACACTGGAGGGAATCCGGTTTAATGCAAAAGGACAGGCTGTAAAAGATGATATGCGCAGTCTGAAACTGCAGTGCATAGGTGTAGTCAGAAATATCACAAAAAGTGGAATGTCCCAAAGTCAGAAACTGCAGGCATGCTGGAATTATGTGGTGAACAATACGTATTATTCTTCTGCCTATTATCCAAATTTAGGCCAGAATAACTGGTGGAGAGCAACTGCATGGAGAACGCTTGCCACAGGAAAAGGAAACTGCTATGGTTATGCCTGTGCTTTTGCAGCACTGGCGAGAGAGATCGGATATGATCCTTATGTAGTATGCGGACGCGTTCCGGGAACCAGAGACGGAGCCGGAGATGGATTTACAAGGCATAGCTGGGTGATCATAAACGGATGTCATTACGATCCGGAGGGTCAGGCCAAGGGCTGGCATACCGGCGTTTACGGAAGCTACAGCTATGGAATGGATAATCAGATCCAGAAAAAAGTCAATTTCCGTACAGGCAGTGGAAATTAAATAAAACGTACATAGAAAAGATCCCGGGGATTCGGATATAAGATCCCGGGATCTTTTTGCGTAAAAAGGTTACGGCAGAGGAGTCTGGAGAATAAGCTAAAGAGAGGTCAACTGTCCGGCAGGAGAGCTTTGAAGATGTATAAAAAGATGTATACCGGAAAAGGCATCGGTGTGGCGGTTCTGGATACCGGCATTTTCCCTCATATAGATTTTGACAGCCGTATTTCTGCATTTTGCGATTTTACAGGAGGAAGACAGAGCCCATATGATGATAATGGACATGGAACCCACGTCAGCGGGATCCTGGCCGGTGACGGGACTGCATCAGGCGGAAAATACAGAGGAGCAGCACCAGGATGCAGCATTGTGGCATTAAAGATCCTGGATCGTTTTGGAAATGGCAGTCGTGAAGATGTGATACAGGCATTTCGATGGATCATGAAATTTGGAAGTCTTTACCATATCCGCATTATTAATATTTCGGTGGGAACAACATCCAGGAACCAGAAAGAACAGACGGATCTTCTTGAGGGAGTGGAAAAACTCTGGGATATGGGATTTGTGGTGGTGGCTGCAGCAGGAAATCAGGGCCCTGGAGCCGGTACGGTAACAGCACCCGGAAGCAGCCGCAAGATCATTACCGTAGGTTCCAGTGATATGCTAAATGGAAGAAAAGCAGTTTCCGGAAGGGGTCCTACGTTCGACTGTGTATGTAAACCGGATCTGGTTGCACCGGGGAACCAGATCACAGCCTGTACACCAGGGCTGCCATATTCCTATGGGATCAAAAGCGGAACATCCATGTCAACCCCTCTGGTATCCGGAGGAATCGCCTGTCTTCTGGAAAAAGAACCGCAGCTTTCCAATGTGGAAGTGAAAATGTTGTTAAGAGAAAGTGCGGATGATATGGGACTTCCCAGAAATCAGCAGGGCTGGGGGAAATTTAACTGTGAAAAATTAATAAAAAGCTAAATTATTATATAATTGTTATAAACATAACGTAGTAAAGCATAAAAGCGTTGACGGAACTGGAAAATATGAGTACAATACACAGTAAGAGTGCTGAAAAAAGATTCTAAAGGAATGAGCAACTGGAATCCGAACAGGAGAATAAACCTCAAAAGGAGAAAATAATATGGAAAAAATCAAAATGCAGACACCTTTAGTAGAGATGGATGGAGATGAGATGACACGCATCCTGTGGCAGATCATCAAGGACGAACTTCTCACACCATATCTGGAGCTGAATACAGAATATTATGATCTTGGCCTTGAGCACAGAAATGAGACAGATGACCAGGTTACCATCGATGCTGCAGAAGCTACCAAGAAGTACGGAGTTGCCGTAAAATGTGCGACCATCACACCGAACGCAGCCAGAATGGAAGAGTACGATCTGAAGAAAATGTACAAGAGTCCCAACGGAACGATCCGTGCGATTCTTGATGGAACTGTATTCCGTGCGCCGATTGTTGTAAAGGGCATTGAGCCGTGTGTAAAGAACTGGGTAAAACCGATCACACTTGCACGTCATGCATATGGTGATATCTATAAGAATACAGAGTTCTATATTGACAAGCCGGGCGATGCGTATCTTGTATTTGAAGGTGAAGATGGAGAACAGCGCAAAGAGCTGATCCAGCATTTTGATGGGGCAGGTGTTCTTCGTGGTATGCATAACCTGGATGATTCTGTAAAGAGTTTTGCGAGAAGCTGCTTTAATTATGCGCTGGATACCAAGCAGGATGTATGGTTTGGAAGTAAGGATACCATCTCCAAAACATATGATGGAAGATTTAAAGAAATTTTTCAGCAGATTTTTGAGGCGGAGTTCAAGGATAAATTCGAGGAAGCAGGTCTGACTTATTTCTACAGCCTGATCGATGATATCGTAGCACGTGTCATGAAAGCAGATGGAGGATTTATCTGGGCTTGCAAGAACTATGACGGTGATGTTATGAGCGATATGGTTTCTTCCGCTTTTGGTTCTCTTGCAATGATGACTTCCGTACTGGTATCTCCGAAGGGATATTTCGAGTATGAGGCTGCTCACGGAACTGTTCAGAGACATTATTATCGTCATCTTGAGGGAAAAGAAACCTCC
>CAVEKJ010000065.1:0-8393 GCA_963616205.1 Prevotella sp. | reverse complement strand
CAGTAATTCAGGATTTCGTCGTGATTATCATTGTTGAACAGATACTGATAGATTCCCATGGCTGTTGCACTTAAAACTTTCTTGTGCTTTGGGTTTGGAAGCATGTCTTTTTTGGGGATCAAACGCTTTGCCTCCTGGTAACTGGTTCCAAAATCTGCCGGATTGGTGTAGATGCCACCCAGGATGCAGGTACTTCGGATGGTTCCGTGAAACTGTGGACTGGCATCGATCTTCTGCAGGACTTTCTCCAGCTCATGCTCAATGCTTTTGTCTTTTTTTGCCTCAAAAAGAAGGACAAACTTGTTGAGGAACCGGAGAAACATAGGCTTGCCTTCCATTGCCATGACTTCCTGGTTCAGATAATTAGCATAATATTCGTAGATATGTTCATCCTGTTCCAGATTGATGCCGTACTTCCGGTCAGCCACGATGATTCCCACTCTGCAGGGTGTTGTGAAATTGATTCCGAACTGCTGGGAAATTTTTGCAATATAACGGTCATTGATATCATATCCAAACAAAAGATTATAAAGATAATCTCCCATCCGCTTATTCTGCATCTCGTATTCCAGAATGATCCTTCCCACACTCTGGGCAATGTCCACAAAGGAAGCGCCTTCCCACCGGATATAAAAAAGTGGAAGTTTCAGTTCATTGGCTTTGTCGATCATACTTTCCGGAACCGTTTCTCTGTCATCGGTGATGGAAATTCCAAAGCCGGAAATTCCCAGCCCATACAGTTCTTCCATGGCTTTCTGCGCCTCCGCAAGGTCAAAGCGGATATCGTCCACCACGCACAGGGCAAAATTTCCCTGGTTCATATGCTCCGCAAAAGGCCGGCTCTGCACCATATAGGTCCATGTGACAGGTCGTGTGAGTCCTTTTTCCCCGGCGATCAGTTCCACTCCGTCCAGCTGCAGTTCCAGTATATCCTGACAGGTGATCATATGCATTCTCTCCTTGTTTTTGTAGTATTTCACACGTTCTTCTTCATAAACACCAGAAAGTGACCATTCATATTCCACACTTCTGCATACTCATAGTGCAGTCTCTTCGTGATCTATATGTTTCAATTTCTCATCCTGTCATTTATCCTAGCAGAAATATCCGTTTC
This sequence comes from Prevotella sp., assembly GCA_963616205.1. Taxonomy (GTDB): domain Bacteria; phylum Bacillota; class Clostridia; order Lachnospirales; family Lachnospiraceae; genus Blautia_A. The sequence goes on along the minus strand of CAVEKJ010000065.1, from coordinate 7,279 downwards.
CAGCAACTCAAACCAACGTAAAAAATCCTGAAAGAAATCACTCCACATTTCTTCCAGGGTTTTCTGTTCACTGCTGTATCATTTCTGATTACAAAATCTCTATATTCATTCTGCCTGCGGTTTACGTACCTGCACTTTCCTATTCTTTGCGCGGGCAGATTTTTCGGAACGTTCTTTCATCAGATTCCTTCCCAGCAATGTCAAACATACAAATGCAATCACCGCAAAGACAGCTCCGATTCCAAATACCACGTTCATTCCATAACCACTGCCTCTTACCAGACCGGAGATTGCCGGTGCGCCAAAGGTCGCGAATACGATACCGAACATAACAAATCCGTAATTTTCTCCCGTGTGTTTCATTCCGAAAATAGAACTTGTCAGAGACGGGAAGCTTCCCATGATACCTCCGTAGCAACCATATATCAAAATAACAGCAACGGTTACTGCCATGGATCTGGATACAAAGAGAACACCCATGGCGATCACTGCCACGATCAGCACGCCTTTGATACAGACGATCCTGCCCACTTTGTCTGCCAGAGTAGGAAGTATAAGTCTGGCGCCTGCGTTTACAATGGAACCAAACATCACTGCGCTGACTGCCACTGCGGACGGAATTCCAAGCTCGATCTGGTATGTCTGCGATACCGGCGAAACCATGAAATAAGAGGTCAGTCCAAAAAACATGGTCGCAAGGAGAAGATAAAAATTCCTTGTACGCACCATTTCTGCAGATGTGTACTGTTTCATTTCCGGTTCAGCTGCTTTCTTTCCGGCAGAAGCCTGTGCATTCACCAGACCTTTTTCCGGTGCCTGGAAGAAGATCCCGCAGAGGATCCAGGAAATTGTGATGGCTGTTCCGATAATCAGAAGTGTTTTCTGCACACCGGCCGCCTCCAGTAGTTTTCTACTCAGCGGTGCCAGGAAAAATCCGCAGAGTCCGTTGGCAGTTACCACAACTCCGGAAGCAAATCCGGTGCGGTCCGGAAACCATCTCTGCACGGTTGCCAGGATCACCGTATAAATCATTCCCTGTCCAAATCCCTGCATCACACCATAAGTCACATACATGGGAATCGGTGTTGGAACGATCATAAATGCAGATGCCAGGATTCCTGCCGCAAAAATTCCTCCGCCGATCCATACGATGGTCTTTTCCCTAAAGCGGTCCTGCATTCTTCCGCCTACGATGTTTCCAAATACAAAAGTGCTCAGTGCCAGATAAAAACACATGGATGCCTGTCCCTGGCTCCATCCTGCCTGCTCCATCACATAAGGCTGATAAATAGACCATACATGCGGATATCCGGTAAAAAAGATTGCGAAAGCCCCGAATATCATGGTAAGCAGACGCTGTTTTTTCTGTGTTCCTGTTAAATTCAGCTGCAATGCTCCTGTCATAATTTCCTCCCCTGAAAAATTTTTTTGGCATATTTGCGTGCCGTTTTTTTATTTCGTGTGCTAAATGTGTGTTATTTTGTTGCGTGTATGTTATCACACGCACTTTAATTATGCAATATAAATTTATATTTTTTCTGTTTTTCTCATTTTTCCCCAAATTTCCCCGATATTTCTTTGTATATTATTCACAACGGCATCTTTTTCAAGCACGCATGTGCACGCAATTATTTTTATTAAAAATACAGATTTTATCCACTTTTATCATTTCGCATTTCTTTATTTTTGCAAAAAAGCACGCCATTTTTCAGGCGTGCTTTCATGATTTTATGTATTTTCTGTTTATTATTTAATTGTCTTCAGCTCATATTCCCTGGTTCCAAGGCCGATCTTTTCTGCCTGATCCAGAGTTGCTTTCCACTCAATATTGGGGTTGGAATCCTTGAAGTGGTCATGATGACAGTGCCATCCCGGCTCTGCCAGATGCTCTCCAAGCTGGCTGTTTGCAATCGGTGTTGCCTTCAGGCATGCATCCGCACAGGCCTGATCCAGTGCAACCGGGTCAAAGCTTGCGAACATTCCGATATCCGGAAGGATTGGCGCATCATTCTCACCGTGACAGTCACAGTTGGGGCTGATATCCTGTACCAGTGCGATGTGGAAATGAGGACGTCCATGACAGACTGCCTGTGCATACTCTGCCATCTTACGGTCAAGAAGCTCGTTGGCGCTGTCATTTGGATTGTATACCGCATCAAAACTGCAGGCTCCGATACAGCGGCCACAGCCTTTACATTTGTCATAATCGATGACTGCTTTTTTGTTTACATAGGTAATGGCATCGCTTCCGCATTCTTTTGCACAGCGGTGGCAGCCACGACAGACTTCCTCGTTGATAGCCGGTTTTCCGCTGGCATGCTGCTGCATCTTTCCGGCACGGCTTCCGCAGCCCATACCAATATTCTTCAGGGCGCCACCAAAACCGGTTGCTTCATGTCCCTTGAAATGGCTGAGGCTGATAAAAATATCCGCATCCATGATGGCATGACCGATCAGAGCGGTTTTGCAGTACTCTCCGTTTACTACCGGAACTTCCACCTCATCGGTTCCGCGAAGTCCGTCTCCGATGATGATCTGACATCCGGTTGTGATCGTGTTAAATCCATTGAGGTTCGCACAGTCCAGATGCTCCAGCGCGTTCTTCCGGCTTCCCGGATAAAGAGTGTTGCAGTCTGTCAGAAACGGCATTCCTCCCTGTTCCTTGCAGAGATCTGCTACCACTTTCGCATAGTTCGGGCGAAGGAATGCCATGTTTCCAAGTTCTCCGAAATGCATCTTGATAGCTACAAATTTTCCATCCATGTCAATATCTTTGATTCCTGCGGCAACGCAGAGTTTTTTCAGTTTGTCCAGCTGGCTGGTTCCCACCGGACAACGGAAATCTGTAAAATAAACCGTTGATTTTCCCATTTTATTTTCCTCCTTATTGGATTATTTTTATATGCATTTTTGAAAGTATTTTATTCCCGGAAAAGGATCTGGGAAAAGTAGCGGATCATACCATCGTTTGTCCAGCACAGCATTCCTGCCGCATCAGCCATCTTCTGGGCATCCACGCAGTAGGCGGACATACAGGAATTATGTTTATAGGGACCTGCGCTCATGATCAGAAGCTCTGTTTTTCCCGCTTCTTTCATCTTCTCTGCCAGCTGCTCCGTCAGTTTATTATGATAGAGTTTGGCTTTCTTATAATCCATCAACCCATCCTGCATGGTCTGAAGTACCAGTGTCTTTTCAAATTTCAGGGCACGTGCTTTCATTTCTTCCACAGTTCCGCTTTCCGGCGGACAGGCCGGATTTTTGTCATAATTTCCACAGAGATTATCCTCGCAGAAAACACGGTACTCCGGAACAAATACCAGTTTATCCGTATTTATGACCGCTGCATCGGAAAATCCAAGAGCTTTCGCTTCTTCAATAAAATCCATCTCATCCTCCCTTTCATTCTTTTTTTCTAACGTTTATAGTGCCACATTTTTATTTTGTTTGCAAGGTAAAATGGAGCCACATTTTCTTCCTTTACATACAAAAAGCAGTGCGTATCCGCTTCCATACGCACTGCCTGTAATATTTCTACTCTGATCAATGATCTCTTTTATCAGAACAGATCTTTCAACTTCTGAAGGATTCCTTTATTTTTCGATTCCGTAACGGTTTCTTCCGCCTCTTCTTTTATTTCAATGGCATTGGTCTTCATTGCGAACTGTACCTGGCCCACTTCTTTATTTTCAGAAGATGTGAAGGATACCGGTGTGAAATCAGATCCGCTGATCTTATCCGTAACCTCATCTACTGCATCATCGATCTGAGTATCGATATCTTTTGTCTTATCTGTGAATTCTTCGGTTCCACTCTTGAGGCTGTCGGTTCCGTCTGCCAGTTCTACCACACCATCATAAAGCTGAACCGTACCATCATACAGGGTGCCGGCTCCGTCATTCAATGTTCCGGCTCCGTCGTCCAGACTGATAATTCCACTGGAGAGAGTTCCCACGCCAGTCTGAAGGCTGCTCAGTCCGTTCTGAAGGCTGTTAATTCCACTTAACAGGGAATTGCTTCCATTTGCAAGCTGTCCGGATGCAGTGTTTAATTTATCGGTTGCCTGAACGACCTGCTCATAAGCGTCATAAAACTGGCTGTAGCCTTTCTGCAGCTGATTGACTCCTGCTGTATATTCTCCGATTCCGCCATCCAGTTTCTGATACTCTTCTGTTAAAGTATCAATAGCTGTTTTCAGAGTATCCATCTGGCTGGATATCAGATTGTTCAGCAGTACCGGAAGAGCCTGCAGCTGTTTGTCAAACTCCTCATAATTTTCGCTTAATGCTGCTCCTGTTGCTGCCTCACTGGCTCCGTCTTTCAGGTCACTGGAACCGTCTTTTAATTTGGAAGCACCTTCCTTCAGATCATCGGCACCATCGTCAAATTCTTTTGCCGCATCTTTGATCTCATCGGTTTTGTCATAAAGCTCATCCATATCCATGGAACTGCTGTCAACATCAAAGGACATGGGAACTGCCTGGAAGGAAATGACATCCATCTCGAAATCTTTTACCTGTGCAGTGATGGTAAACTCTTTTTCACTTCCTGCCATGATGTTGTAAAGCAGCTGACGGTTGGAGCCCACATTTGCTGCGGTTGCGCCTTCCGCCTGAATGTTACTGTATTTACTTATGATGAGATGAAAGAAGGGCTCCTAGCCTGCACCCGGGAAGCATTTGCACAAAAATAAAAAAGCGGCAGATCACTCTGCCGCCAGACGGATGAATTCCTCCATCTCTCTTGTCTTAAATTTATTCTTATGGTAAAAGATCTGCCGGTACATGGATATCTCCACATCTTCCACATGAAGAAGGGCGATCCGTCCTTTCCGGATATCCCGCTCCACAGCCAGATATGGCAGGAAGGAAAGTCCGTGATTTTTTTCCAGCATACGAATGATAAAGGCGGTGTCGCTGATCTCCAGCACCGGAGACAGCGCCTGCTTCTTAAGAGCCAGCTGTTGATCCAGAGCCTGCCGGTAATTGGCGTTCTTTTCTGTAAGGAAAAAAGGCTCTTCCAGGATATCCTGCATCTTCAGCGTCTTTCCCGCAAACTCGGAATCCGCAGATGCCACAAATACTACCGGCTCCGCCTTCTCCATGACTTTCACCCAGTTCTGGTCCCATCTCGGGGTGTCCAGTATGTAGATCAGATCCAGCCCGTTATGCTCCATCATCCGGATCAGCTGCTCCGGCGTATCGATGGTCACCTGCAGACTGACTTTTGGATGAAACTCACGGAACTTGCTCAAAACCGAAGGGAGCTTGGCCGTGCACAGGGATTCTATTGTTCCGATATGTAACGGATTTTTCAGTTCCGCATCATCGTTCATTGATTTTTTTGCTTTATTTACATCATATAAGATCCGGCTGGCATGCTCCAGAAATTCTTTTCCCGACGGAGTGAGCAACACGCGCTTTCCGGTTCTGTCAAAAAGTCTGGTTTCCAACTCATTTTCCAGGAGACGGATCTGGACGGTGATGGCTGACTGGGAGTATCCCAGTACTTCTGCAGCCCTGGAAAAGCTCTGAAGCTGTGCCACATGTACAAACGTCTCCAACTGACGGATTTCCATGATTTTTCTCCCTTTTTCTATGAAAATTTTTCATCGTGACGATGAAATCTGTGAATTTGCCTTATTTATATGTCAATGTTACAATACAGAAACGAGGACGTCAATCGTATTTTTGTGCAAAATGAATAAACTCATACTTAGGAGGAAAGAATCTAAATGGAAAAGAAAAAAATCAAGATCGGGCTTGTGCCGAAGCTGATCATTGCCATCATCGTAGGTATCCTGTTCGGCCAGTTCCTTCCGGAAAACTTCTGTCGTTTTGTTGTAACCCTTTCCGGATTTTTCAGTACCTTTTTGAAATTTGTCATCCCGCTGATGATCCTTGCCTATGTAACCATGGGTATTGCGGATCTTTCACAGGGTGCAGGTAAGCTCCTTCTGATCACCGTGGCTCTGGCTTACGGCTCCACCCTGATCGCAGGCTCCGCATCCTATCTGGTATCATCCAATCTGTTCCCGCACTTTATGAGTGAAGGTGCCCTGGATCAGATCGCGGCTACTGCTGATTCATCCCTGACACCGTTTTTCACCATCACTCTGACGCCTGTCATGGATACCCTTTCCGCAGTTGCCCTTGCCTTTGTCATGGGACTGTGCCTCTCTTCCATGCGTGGAAAAGAGATGGGAAACAGCCTTTATAACGGAATGAGCGACTTTTCCAAGATCATTGACAAAGTCCTTCATACCATTATCATCCCGCTGCTTCCGCTTTACATCTGCGGTACTTTCACAGATATGACTATTTCCGGAAAAACGTTTGCCATCTTAAGCATTCTCTGGAAAGTGTTCCTTGTTGTGATCCTCATGCATCTGATCTGCATTACGATCCAGTTCGTGATCGCAGGTACCGTAAGCAAGAAGAATCCTTTTACCCTGATCAAAAATCAGATCCCGGGATATACAACCGCACTTGGAACCCAGTCTTCCGCAGCTACCATTCCGGTCAACCTGGAATGTGCAAAAAATGACGGTGTATGCGAGCAGATCCGTAACTTCGTAGTTCCGCTCTGTGCAAACATCCACATGGCCGGTTCCATGATCACCATCACAGCCTGTGCAACAGCAGTCTGTCTTATGAACCAGCTGCCCATCAGCCTTGGAACCGTTGTTCCGTTTATCATGACTCTTGGTGTTGCCATGGTCGCATCCCCGGGTGCTCCAGGCGGTTCCATCATGACTGCTCTTCCATTCCTTTACATGGTATTCGGAGCGGAAGCCGGTGATCCGGACGGTGCCATCTGCGCCATCATGGTTGCCCTTTACATCACTCAGGATTCCTTTGGAACTGCCTGCAACGTATCCGGTGACAATGCCATCGGCGTGATCGTTGATACCATTTATAAGAAATTTATTGCAAAAACACCACAGGAGATTTAAGTAACATGTCTTTTATCAGTGTATTTGACGTTATGGGTCCCAATATGATCGGCCCTTCCAGTTCTCATACCGCAGGTGCGGCGCGGATTGCTTTTCTTGCCCAGAAGATGATCACGCCGCCCCTGAAAAAAGTGGAGTTTACCCTTTACGGTTCCTTTGCCAGAACGTATATGGGACACGGTACAGACCGTGCCCTTCTGGGTGGAATCATGGGGTTCTCCACCGATGATATGCGCATCCGGAATTCTTTTGAAATTGCCACGGAGAAAGGAATTGACTTTTTCTTTACCCCAAATGAAACAGAAACGGATGTACATCCCAATA
>CAVEKJ010000064.1:0-8441 GCA_963616205.1 Prevotella sp. | reverse complement strand
ATCTATGAACAGCCTTGTGAAGAAGGGCTATGTGAAGAGAGAACGAAGTGAGAAGGACCGCCGTGTGGTATTTATCCAGCTTACCAATAAGGGACGTATGGCATATCACCATCATGCGGAATTCCACAGACAGATGACAGAAGCGGTGCTGGCGGAGCTGAATGAGAATGAGACAGAAGTACTGGTAAAAGCGCTGGACGGATTGCGTAAGTTTTTCAGGCAGTATCATGAACAATAAAGAAGTAAATAATAAAAGCATCAGGATCGGTAATGAAGGACAATTGCTGATCTTGATGCTTTTTGCATAACAGGTATTTTCTACACTGACATTTATCGAAAATGGTATTAAATGCCGCCGTTGTTTTTATAATACGAGATTTTATTCATCCCAACCATCCTGGAAACGGATATTCACAGAGATATTGCGGACAACATCACCTTCCTGAAGCTCCAGATCGCTCTCATCGGAAACCGGAGGAAGTTTTCCCTCAAATTCCATAAGCTCTGTGTAGATCCAGTCATAGGCAGCTGCATTGGCATTTTCGATGGCGTCATCCAGGGTGTCACCCTGGGCCTCACAACAGGCGAGATCCGGGAAAAAAGCGTTGTATTTTTTGTCCTCTGTGGGACGGAAAACTGCGGGATATATAAATTTCATAGGTAAGATTCCTTTCTTTTCTAAAATAAGACAGTCAGTATAATACCATGAATATGGAAGGTGTTTATCTGACCGAAATAAGTATATACCAATTTCAGAACAAGGGCAAGCGAGTTCATGGCTGAACAGAAGACCAAATAAAAATAGTAGTGTTTTGGAGAATGCTATAATCAGAAAATTGTCGCATATAAGCAAAAATGATAGATATATAAGACTTTTTGTCCTTGTATGGAGGACATATAGATGCTATACTGTGTTGTACAGAGTACGAAACGGCGGTTCGAAAGACCCAACGGAGGTAGCGCGGTTATGATTTATACAGCTTTGACGAAAAAAGCTATGAAGGTGGCATACGAGGCACATCATGGACAGACAGATCGAAGCGGGACACCTTATATTTTTCATCCATTTCATGTTGCGGAACAGATGGATGATGAACTCAGTGTATGTACGGCACTTCTTCACGACGTGGTAGAAGATACGGAAGTTTCATTTGAAGACCTGGAAAAAGAATTTCCGGCAGAAGTTCTGGAAGCCCTGCGTTTTCTTACAAGAGATAAGAGTATGAATTATTTCGACTATATCCGGAATCTCCGGAAGAATCCAATTGCAAAAAAAGTGAAGCAGGCTGATCTGCTCCACAATTCTGATGTAACACGTCTTTCTGACTGCGAAAATATTTCTGCTGAACAGATATCACGTCTGCATGGAAGATATAAACGGGCATTGGAGATACTTCTTGATGCCAGGTGACAGTATTTTCACATAAGTCATTTATTGACTTTTATTCAGTTTTTTTCATGCGCATGGATCACACAAAATATCCGTGACTTCAGATATCATTGTGGATCTTCTTAGCGGAAGCTGTAAGGATATCTTGCGTTAAGCTCCAGGTAACATTCGATTGCGTATTTGATAAAGTCTTTGATTTTTCTCATTTTGTATTCCTCCTCTTTTCTTTAACTTACAAATGCATTATAATAGACCATCGGAAATATTACGTGCCAAAAACACAGAAAAAGTAGTCAAATCTTGCGGGAGAGAAAAATCTATGTTTCCAGTATACGAAGAAAAAAAGAAGAATCTTCATATCCATCTGCGGACATCGGTCCACGCTTCACCCCATCTTCATAATTCCATAGAGTTTATCTATATCACAGAGGGAACCCTGGAACTTGGTATGGGCCAGGAGCTTTTTCACATGGAAGAAGGAGATTTCGCGGTGATCTTTCCGGATGTGATCCATCACTATCAGGTGTTTTCCACAGGGGAAAACAAGGCCGTCTATCTCTGGGCGAAACCTGCGCTGGCCGGTCAGTTTGCAGATATCATCCAGAGTAGCTGTCCGGAAGATCCGGTCATAAAAAAGGAGCAGGTTCACCGGGATATCATAAATGCAGTGCAATGCCTTCTGACCAACCGAAAAGAAGAGGAAAAAAGTCTTGTGGTGGAGCAGGCTTATGTGCAGATCCTTCTGGCAAGGAGCATTCCCTGTTTCCATATGCTGGAAAAGAGCAGTGTGGAGAGCAATGATATCATCTATCAGACGGTGTCCTACATAGCCAGACATTTCCGGGAGGAGGTGTCCCTGGATCGGATGGCCCGGGATCTTGGTGTCAGCAAGTTTACGCTGTCCAGAGTTTTTTCCGGGACTTTTCATCGGAATTTCAATCAGTTTCTCAATGAGCAGAGGCTGAATTATGTGACGGTCCATCTGGAATGCACCGATGAAAGCATTACCGATATCTGTATGAATGCAGGATTTGAAAGCCAGAGAACCTTTAACCGTGCATTCCGGGAACGGTACCGGATGACCCCGAGAGAATATCGGACATTATATAAAGAAAAATACTTACGAGAGGAACCAACATGATCACAGTAGAGCTGGAACATTTCAGCCTTGATAAAATATGCGATTCCGGACAGTGCTTCCGGATGAAGAAACTTGGAGACGGACATTTTTCCATGGTTGCAGGGGATCAGTATCTGGAAATGTACCAGAAAGACGGAGTGGTGGATTTTTACTGTTCCCAGGAGGAATTCGTCTGTTACTGGGTGCTGTATTTTGACCTGGACACAGATTATGAAACTTATATGAAAGCAGCGAATCCCCGGGATAAATATCTATGCGCCGCAATAAAAGCGGGAGACGGGATCCGGATCTTAAGGCAGGATCTCTGGGAAATGATCGTCACGTTTCTGATCTCCCAGCAGAATAACATCAAGCGCATCCGCAAATGCATCGAAACGATCTGCCGGAAATATGGAGAGCGGAAAATTTCGGCAACAGGTGTGGAATATTATGCATTTCCAACTGTTGAGGCGTTAAGTCAGGCAACGGAAGAAGAATTAAGAGGATGTGGTCTTGGATACCGGGCAAAATATATCGCAGTGACGGCCAGAACCATTGCATCCGGCCAGATCTCCCTGGAAAAAATTTACGATATGCGTTACCATCAGGCGAAAAAAGAACTGATGAAACTCTGCGGCGTGGGAGAAAAAGTAGCAGAGTGTATCTGCCTGTTTGCCCTGCATCACATGGATGCCTTTCCGGTGGATACCCATATCCGACAGGTCATGGATGTACATTATAAAAGAGGATTTCCAAACCGCAGATATAAAGGGATGCGTGGGATCATGCAGCAGTATATTTTTTACTACGACTTGTACTCATAAGCTGCGGATGCTATCATAGGTGAAAACAAGAGAAGATCCACGGAGGTGAAAAAGCGATCAGAAAATATTTACTGCGACTGAGACGACCACAGATAAAAAAGAAAGAAAACAGTTATTATATTCGAGGCTATAAAGGAACGGAAGTGATCATCCGTACAGATCACGAGATCTTAAAAAGGATCGCTTATGAGCGTACCTGCGTGAAGTGTGTCCGCATTCTGGCGAAATATGATACTGAGACAAAGTATATCTATACAAGAAAAGGAAACAAAAGAAGCCGGCGAATCGTGATCCCGGGCATTCCGGTGAAAACAGAGAATGCCATGCCGCGTGCAGTACGGACGGTTCTCCATGCCCTTTCTTATGGCGGGATCGAGGTAGATGCCTCCAGAAAGCTGGCAGATATCAAAAAAATGGACCCTATGAGGATTTTTTACAGGACCTTGGATGCAGAGGTTTATAATGGAGATTATAAGGTGCCCATCCGTCTGTTTTTCCCAACGGAGGAAGCCATGGAAAATGGCGCCGCCTCCGGCAAAAAACCTCCGGTGATCCTGTTTTTCCACGGTGGCGGCTGGGTCACAGAAAGCGTGGAGAATTATCAGCGTGTGTGCGCCAGAATGGCGCAGTCCACCGGGCAGATCGTGGCATCCGTGGAGTACAGGCTGGCACCGGAATATCGTTTTCCGGTGGGGTTGATGGACTGTTATGCTGCGGCGAAGGTTTTTTATACCAACCATTTTCTTCTGAATACAGACCCGGACCGTATTACGATCATGGGAGACAGCGCGGGAGGAAATCTGGCAGCGGCTGTGTGCATGATGGCCAGAGACCGAGGAGAATTTTTTCCAAAAAAACAGATCCTTATTTATCCGGCACTGAACAACTGTTATACAGAAGAATCGCCGTTTGAGTCTGTGAGAACAAACGGAACGGGATATCTTCTCACAGCAGAAAAAATGGAAGATTATCTGAACTTATATGAAAGCAGTCCGGAAGACCGGCAGAATCCGTACTTTGCACCGATCCTGGCAGAAGATTTCCGGAATATGCCGGATACGCTGATCCTTACCGCGGAGTTTGATCCTCTCCGGGATGAGGGAGAGGCTTTTGGCGAAAAGCTGCAAGCTGCGGGAAACCGTGTGGAAGTGCACAGGATCGCAGGTGCGTTTCACGGGTATTTTGCACTGGGGATTAAATTCCTGCATGTGCAGGAGAGTTTTGAATATGTAAACCGTTTTCTGGAGAGGGAAGAGCAGGAAGAAGGAAAAGTATCATGAAGAACGAATATGCGCAGTGGAGAAAACTGGATAATGCGGCACAGGCATTCCCTGCAGCAACAGGAAAAAATGACACCAGAGTATTTCGTTTTTACTGTGAACTGAAAGAAGAGATAAAAGAAGAAACTTTGCAGACGGCACTGGACCGGTCACTGGAGAAATATCCTCTTTTCCGTGCAGTCTTAAGAAAGGGACTGTTCTGGTTTTATCTGGAGCGGAGAGATATCCCGGCGATCGTGAAGAAAGAGGAGGGCGCACCCTGCAGCGGACTTTATATTCCGGATAAAAAGACTCTTCTTTTTCGGGTGAGCTATTATAAGAACCGGATCAATTTCGAGGTATTTCATGCGCTGACGGACGGAACAGGAGCTATGCATTTTCTGATGGAACTTGTAAAAAATTATCTCCAGGAAGCACATCCCGGGGAAAATCTTCCGGAACTTTTTCCAGATGAAAATATTACGGGCAGAGATATGGAAGAGGACAGTTTTTCCCAGTATTATTCTTCGGATGCTCCAAGAAAAAGAGAATCCAAGAGCCCTGCCTTTCAGCTGAAAGGTGAGAAGCTGAGGCAGGAAGATATGAGTATCACGGAAGTCTGTATTCCGGTGCGTGAGATCCATGCAAAAGCAAAAGCGGCAGGGGTGTCGATCACTGTTTTTCTCACGGCAGTTCTCCTCTGGGCCATTCATGAGGAAGTGCCCAAGAACCAGACAAAGAAGCCGGTGGGCCTGATGATCCCTGTAAATTTGAGAAATTATTTTCCGTCCCAGTCTATGGCGAATTTTTTCGGGTGGATCGAGATCAGCTGTTATTTTCAGCCGGAGACAACATTCGAGGATATCCTGGAATCTGTAAAACAGCAGTTTGCAAAAGAGCTCAGCAAAGATGTGATCGAGGCAAAACTGAATGATCTGGTAGGACTGGAGAAGAATCCGCTTCTGCGTCTGGTGCCATTGGAGATCAAAACGCCGTTTCTTATGGCAGGGACGACTCTTGGCGCAAGGGCCATCACAGCGGTCTATTCCAATGTGGGAATCATTCGCATGCCGGAAGAGTACCGGAAGTATATTCAGCGTTTCGGGCTTTTTGCAAGTACGGAGAATCTGCAGCTCTGTTCCTGTTCTTTTGGGGATGAGATGGTTTTAAGCTTTACTTCTAAGATCCCAAATGGGAATATTGAGCGAAATTTTGTGGAGAAGCTGAAAAAAGAGAAGGTGTCCTGCGAGATCCGTGAGAATGATTTTCCGGAACAGAAAGAAGAGAGAAAGCAGCCGGTGAAGCTTTTTGAGAGTTTTACATTTCTCTGTATTGTGCTGGCAGTGGTCTGTAATCTGATCGATTATCTGGTGGATGGCCATATGGGATGGGCCTGGTTTGTGACTGCCGGAGCGTTCTGTACCTGGCTGATGGTTTCGGTGGCTTATGTGAAACGGAGGAATCTTCTGAAGAATGAGATGTGGCAGCTGGTGATCGTGGCTGTTGCAGGAGTTCTGTGGGATGTGTTCACCGGCTGGAGAGGCTGGTCTGTGGATTATCTTCTTCCTCTGGCAGCCCTTGCTGTGATCTGTTCCATGTGGGTGATCACAGCAGTCCAGAAACTGGAAACTGCGGAATATATGATCTATCTTCTGGAAGCAGGCACTTTTGGAGGAGTCCTCCCTGTGATCCTGCTTGTAGCTGGTGTCGTAACGGTGTTATACCCATCGCTGATCTGTATCTGCGTCAGCTTCCTGATGCTGGTGTGGCTGTTCCTGTTCAAGAGGAAAGATACGATGCGGGAGATGCATAAGAAATTCCGGGTTTAAAACCCAAAGTCCTCATAATCTTCCGGTGTAAACTTGTGATAGATCATGTGCTCACCTTCCAAGGACAGGCAGTAACGGTAATCGTCCGGGATTCCGTCTTCGAAGTATACGAGGTAATCAAATCCTGTGCCGGTTGTCTTTTCCATATGCACATGGTCAGAATAAGCATGGAAAACTTCCATCACCTCATCCAGGGAACAGCCGTGGTGGGCAACAGTGCCGATAAAGCGTACCAGAAATTCACTTGGTTTCCGGTTTTCGTGAACATAGTCCGATGCCTGTGGCGGCAGGGTGATGCAGAAACGTTCGTTTTTTGAGGAAGCTTTTACTTTTCCAAGGCGGTCGCAGGCATAGTCGGAAAATTCCTCCAGTGCATGCTGCATTTCTTCTTCGGTGAGTTCTGTACCAAGAAGACGGTTCAGAGACTGTAACGGATAATAAAAACGGGTAACTCCGCTCATATATCCGATCTTGACCTGCTGTTCCTGGATCATATCCAGGAGATTATTTTCCAGTTTTTTGAAATTCATAAAGTTGTCCTTTCCGGAGTTTGAATGTTTGTTGAACTACACAACATACATTCAGACTCCATTTTTTTCACAGATATCATTGAGACAGCAGCGGTCGCAGTAAGGCTTAGTCCGCGCTGTACAGACTTCTCTTCCGTGGTTTACAAGACGGTGGCAGAGATCATTGCCCTCTTCCGGCGGGATAATCTTCCAGAGTGCCATTTCCACTTTTTTCGGGTCTTTCGTGTCATGGACAAGACCGATGCGGTTGGAAAGACGGATGCAGTGGGTATCTGTCACAATGGCCGGTTTTCCAAAAACATCACCCATGATCAGATTTGCGCTTTTTCGGCCCACGCCTGGAAGTTTCAGAAGTGCGTTGAAGTCTTCCGGAACTTTGTCGTGATACTGTTCGTGGAGAATACGCATACAGGCACTGATATCCCTCGCCTTACTTTTTCCAAGGCCGCAGGGACGTACGATCGCTTCGATATCCTCCGGTTCTGCAGCTGCAAGAGCTGCCACATCCGGGTATTTTGCGTAGAGATCCTGGACTACCACATTGACCCGGGCATCGGTACACTGGGCTGCCAGCCGGACACTTACAAGAAGTTTCCAGGCATCGTCATAATCCAGGGTACAGTCTGCGTCCGGATATTCTTTTTTTAAACGGCTGATGACTTCATAAGCCAGTTCCTGTGTTGTCATTTGTATATGAACCATCCTTTCGATGTATGTTATTTGCGGAATACTGCACTTGGATGATACCACAGCGCCTGAAGAATTACAACGGCAATCCCCCCCAGGGGCTTGTTAAAACCCTGACAATTTGGTACATTAAGCGTAACCCATGGGGGTATTGGAAAAGTTAGGAAATCCTTACCAGATCAGGCCCTCATATTAATAAAAAAGCGCGGAGGAATGAGTGTGGAAAAACTTCTTGACGAAATCGAATCTTACTGGAGCACCCGTACGGAAGGGTACTCTGAAGTGAATCATAAAGAGCTTGCGGGAACACAGAAAAATGCATGGCTGAAAGTGCTGACCAGCCAGTTCCCGGACAAACCCAAGGAAGAGATCCGTATCCTGGATATCGGAACAGGCCCCGGATTTTTCCCTGTGATCCTGGCAGAAGCCGGATACAAAGTAGATGCAGTGGATTATACCGAGGGAATGCTGGAAAAGGCAAAGGAAAATGCGGGAGAACTTTGCCGGAACATTCATTTTCAGCGGATGGATGCACAGAAACTGGATTTTGAGGACAATACCTTTGACGTAGTCATTTCCCGAAATCTCACCTGGAATCTGGAGCATCCGGATGTAGCCTACAGGGAGTGGGTCCGTGTACTGAAGGTGGGCGGAAGACTTCTGAATTTTGATGCCAACTGGTACGGCTATCTCTATGAGGAAGAGCAGCGGAAAGCCTACGAAAATGACCGGAAAAATGTGGAAAATAACAGCCTGGACGATCATTATCTCTGTACAGATATTGAGCGCATGGAGCGGATCG
>CAVEKJ010000063.1:1310-8633 GCA_963616205.1 Prevotella sp. | reverse complement strand
GAAAGTACAGAGGGCAGATCTTCTGTCTCAGAGCACTTATAAGAGAGAAGAAAAACTGGCACGTCTGAACGGTGTCACAGAAACCTATCAGGGAATCCTGGAAAGAGGAGAATGTACCTCTCTTAAAACCCTTGCGTTGACAGGAAAAGACCTGATAAAAGCAGGACATCCGGCAGGTCCGGCCCTGGGAGATCTCCTTGAGAGTCTTCTTGACCGTGTCCTGAAAGATCCATCCCTCAATACAAAAGAAAACCTCCTTAAAATAGCGGAAAAAGAGTCATAAAAAACCGAATAGAATAACAAATTTCCCCTCTGCATAAGATAGAACGTAAAATAAGGCAGGGGGGAACTTTTTTGTATGATTATGGTTTGAGCGTGCTGGAGCAGTATGGGCTTACAGCTTCCACTTCCGGCAGGGTGAGGGGTGCACTTCTTTGCCGGACGGAAAAAGGTCCTGTGATACTCCGGGAATTTCACGGTTCGGAAAAAAAGCTTTCCATGCAGCAGCAGCTCCTTGAAAAACTGAGAGAACAGAACTGTTTGGCGGATGTTTATCTTGAGAACAGAGAAGGACTTCTTGTAAGCAGAGACAAAGATTCCATTCCATACACCGCGCAGATCTGGTTTGAGGGGCGGGAATGTGACACGAGATCAGAAACGGATATCCTGAAAAGCATACGGACTTTGGCGCAGATTCACAAGATCATGCAGCTTCCTTTGGAAAGGGATTATGCAGGTAGAGACCTGCGGGAAGAATATGTCCGGCATAATCAGGAAATGAAGAAGATCCGTCGTTTTATCCGGAAAAAAGGAGCTTCCAGTTTTTTTGAAAAAGATTATCTGAAAAGCGTGGAATGGTTTCTGGAAAAAGGCGAAGAAGCGTCTGCCATGCTGGAAATGACAGACTATAAAAAGCTGCGGCAGCAGTCTCTGGAAGCGGGCAGTATCTGCCATGGGGAGTACAACCAGCATAACGTGCTGATTCTTGGAAAAAACACGGCAGTGACCAATTTCAGCCACTGGAGTTTTGATGTGCAGATGGCAGATCTGTACCGTTTTATGCGGAAAATCCTGGAAAAATACTGCTGGGATCTGTGTATTGCGAAGAAGATGCTTGCCGCATATGATTCTGTACGGCCGATCTCGGAGTCCGAGTGGCAGAATCTGAGAGTACGTTTCTGTTATCCGGAAAAATACTGGAAACTTGCAAACCATTATTATACCCATAACAAGGCAGTGATCTCCGGAAAAAATGTGGAAAAGCTGCGGATATTGATCGACCAGAAAAAACGGTGGGAGGAATTTTCAAAACAGTGCTTCCGGCAGGAATCATTCTGAATATGTCAAAAACAAAACTTCCCTTTTTCAGAAAATTGTTATATAATGTTAATTATCTTATAGAAAGAATCAGGGAGGTATTTTGGAACATGGATTATAAGGAAATCTATAATCAGTGGCTTGAAAACCCATACTTCGACGAGACAACAAAAGAAGAGCTGAAAGCGATCAAAGACGATGAAAATGAGATCAAAGAGCGTTTTTATATGGATCTTGAGTTTGGTACGGCAGGCCTGCGCGGCATCATCGGCGCGGGAACCAACCGTATGAATATCTATGTAGTAAGAAGAGCAACCCAGGGACTTGCCAACTATATCGCAAAAGTAGACAAGAAATCCCAGGGTGTTGCCATTGCATATGACTCCCGTCATATGTCACCGGAGTTTGCCCAGGAAGCAGCACTTTGCCTGGCAGCCAACGGAATCAAGGCTTATATCTTCGAGACACTCCGCCCGACACCGGAGCTTTCCTTCGCAGTACGCCATCTGGGATGTGTGGCAGGTATCAACGTAACAGCCAGCCATAACCCGCCGGAATACAATGGATACAAGGTTTACTGGGAGGACGGTGCACAGATCACACCACCTCACGACTCAGGAATCATGGGTGAGGTAAAAGCAATCTCCGACTGGAATACAGTGAAGACCATGGATAAAGAAGAAGCAGTGAGGGCAGGACTCTTCGAAGTGATCGGACAGGCTGTTGATGATGCTTACATGGCAGAACTTAAGAAACAGATCATCCATATGGATGCTATCGAGGCTGAGGGCAAAAACCTCAAGATCGTTTACACACCACTTCACGGAACCGGTAATATCCCGGCCAGAAGAATCCTTAAAGAGCTTGGATTTGAGAACGTATATGTCGTACCGGAGCAGGAGCTTCCGGATGGAGATTTCCCGACAGTCAGCTATCCGAACCCGGAGGCAGCAGAGGCATTTGAACTTGGTCTGAAGCTTGCCAGGGAAGTGGATGCAGATATCGTTCTTGCAACAGACCCGGATGCAGACCGTCTTGGTGTCCGTGTAAAAGACAAGAACGGAGAGTATCATGATCTGACCGGTAATATGTCCGGATGCCTTCTTGCAAACTATGAGCTGAGCCAGAGAAAGGCTGTAAACGGAAGCCTTCCGGAAGATGGAGCACTTGTTAAGACCATCGTTACCACAAACCTGGCAGATGCCATTGCAAAAGGCTACAACGTAAAACTGATCGAAGTACTTACCGGATTCAAATACATCGGCCAGCAGATCCTCGGATTTGAGAACAGCGGCAAGGGTACATATCTTTTCGGATTTGAGGAGAGCTACGGCTGCCTGATCGGAACTTATGCAAGAGATAAAGATGCCATTGTTGCAACTATGGCACTTTGCGAGGCAGCTGCTTACTATAAGACTCAGGGCAAGACTCTCTGGGACGCAATGATCGACATGTACGAGGAGTTCGGATACTACAAGGATGCCATCCAGGCAGTTACCATGAAAGGTATCGAGGGACTTCAGAAGATCCAGGAGATCATGACAACACTTCGCCAGAATCCGCCGGCAGAGTTTGCAGGACACAAGGTAACAGCTGTCCGTGACTACAAGCTGGATGAAATCACAGATCTTGCAACAGGCGAGAAGAAACCCACAGGACTTCCGAATTCCAACGTGCTCTACTATGAGCTTACAGACGATGCATGGGTTTGTGTAAGACCGTCCGGAACAGAGCCGAAGGTTAAATTCTACTATGGCGTTAAAGGCACATCTCTTGCAGATGCAGACGAGAAATCCGACGCAATGGGCAAGGCCGTTCTTGAAATGGTTGATTCCATGAAATAATGGGCACATTCCGCCTGTAATATGCGAAAAACCTTGACAATATAAGCCAAAAGGGTTATATATATAAAGCAAAGTCAAAAATAAGAGAACATCAATTATAGGAGGAAACACCATGAATAAAACAGAGTTAGTGGCAGCAATGGCGAAAGACACCAATCTTTCCAGGAAAGATGTAGAAGCTGTTCTGAAATCTTTTATCGACGTTGTAACAGATGAACTGAAAAAAGGCGAGAAGATTCAGCTGGTTGGATTCGGAACTTTCGAAGTAAGCACAAGAGCTGCAAGAGAGGGAAGAAATCCTCAGACTGGTGAGACCATGACAATCGAGGCTTCCAAGTCTCCGAAATTCAAAGCTGGAAAAGCTTTAAAGGACGTTGTCAACGGCAAATAATCTGTTCATTCAGAGTGATAACGGCAGGAGGGACCAGAAACCGGTTTCTCCTGCTTTTTTTAGGAGGAAAAATAATGCGTCTTGATAAATATCTGAAAGTATCCAGACTGATCAAACGCCGCACCGTGGCAAACGAAGCCTGCGACGCGGGAAGAGTTCTGGTCAATGACAAACCGGCCAAGGCATCTGTGCAGGTAAAAACCGGCGATACCGTGGAAATCCAGTTTGGAAGCCGCAACGTAAAAGTTGAAGTCCTGGAAGTTAAGGATACAGTAAAAAAAGATGAAGTAGAGAGCATGTTCCGTTATATCTGAGAAAGGAACAGCTGCCAGTCAGGGGGAATGGTCTATTCCGGCAGAATTTTTCATAAAATAAAAGAGAAATCATCCCCAGGGAGGCAGGCAGTGGGCGAGAAGAGATCAGAAACATCGCACAGCCTGATGCTGGAACGGCAGAAAGGCGGTACCATCACAGGGATCCGTGAAGTGATCTCCTTTGACGAAAAGGAAATACTGCTTCACACAGAAGAGGGAAAGCTGTCCATAAAAGGCGAAGCCCTTCATGTGAAACATCTGGATCTGGAGGCCGGAAAGATCTGCCTGGAGGGAAAGATCGACAGCCTCACCTATCTTGGCAGAAAAAAAGACAAAAAAGAGGAATCCCTTTTAAAAAGACTGTTCCGTTAGAGACAAAAAAGACAGTAAACCGGTTGATATTTTTTTGAAGAAGTTGTAAAATCTGGATATATAAGCTCATAAAAAGAAAAGCAATCAGACCGTGTAAAGAAAAAAGGAGCAGCAGATTGAAAAGTCCAAAAAAGGGAAAAGAAAAAAAGAGGATCGGATATAATTATCTTGGTATGGCAGGAATCGCGGTGATCGCACTGGTTTTATTGGGAAGCCTTATGCTGCAGAGCAAGGCTCTGGAGCGACGCCTGGATTACTATGATTCCAAGGCAGCGGCACTGGAGAAGTCCATTGACAGCGAGAAGGACCGTACCAAGGAGATCGATGCCGAGAAAGAATACATGAAGACCGATGAATATGTGGAAGAAGCAGCCCGTGAGAAACTTGGCCTTGTGAAAGATAACGAGATCGTATTTCAGGAAGAAAAATAGCCGAAGACCAGAGATTTCGGCGAAAAGTTTTTTGACGTTTTCGTGCAGCTTTGACAGATATTTCAGGGATCTTCCTTTATAATGTTCAGTCAGTGAAGGTTATAAGGGGAGGGGAAAATATGCAGGAATGGATCATTGCCATGCTCGTAGTCAGCATACTGCTGATACTTCGGGACATGGCAAAAACTGTCTTTTCGGGAAAAACGCATGAAAAAGAAGAAGTGATGCCGCTTTGTGAAAGCCATCCCCAGAAGGAAAAAGTGGAACGGTATGCAGCATCTTTCCGGAAACTTGCGGACACATTTTATGGAATGCCATACCGCAAGGAGTTTCTGAGCGGAGGACAGCTGAACCGCATCATATCGGATACCAGTGCGGCTGTATGTTCCAGATGTTATCAGAGAGAGATCTGCTGGGGAGAACGTGCGGGAGAAACCCTGCGCGGCAGTGAGAATATGATCCGTGTCATGGAGGAAGGCGAGGAAGAAGCCATCCAGCAGGCACGAGGGGAATGGATGAGAGCCTGTGGACGTTCCGTGCAGTATTTTCAGGCTCTGAATGAAGGATTCCGTGAAGAAAGACAGAATCTTATATGGGACAACCGGATGATCGAAAGCCGTCTTGCAGTTGCTCAGCAGCTGACAGAAATATCAAGGATCATGGATCATATGGCGGAGGAACTGTATGATATCATGCCGGCAGATCCGCAGTTTCACGAAGATCTGAGAAAGGCCTTCCGCAAAAAACATGTACTTGTAAAACATGTCTGGGTCATGGACAAGATCGAAGGAAGACGGCAGATATTTCTGAATCTGAGAGCCAGGAGCGGCCAGTGTGTTTCCATGACAGAGATATCTCAGATCCTGTCCAGGATGTGCGGAAGCCCCATGACACCGGAACCGGGCAGCCGCAGTATTGTCAATGGGGATTTTCATATGGTGCATTTTGTGGAGGATGTCAGTTATCAGATGCTCTACGGCGTGGCCAGGCTTACAAGAGAAGAGGAAAAAGTTTCCGGGGATAATTACATCTGCCGCCAGGAAGAGAATGGCAGATTTTTTCTCTGCCTTTCGGATGGAATGGGCTCCGGAATGGAAGCGTTCAAAGAAAGCGAGATCGTGGTGGAACTTCTGGAACAGTTTATGGAATCCGGCTTTTCCCAGGAGACGGCAGCCAGGATGGTAAATTCCGCCCTGATACTGAAAGGACGGGAAGGGATGTTTTCCACCGTGGATATCTGTGCAGTAGATCTTTATACCGGGATCTGTGACTTCCTGAAGGCAGGAGCCTCCTCCACATTCATAAAAAGAGATCACTGGGTGGAATCCATTGCTTCGGAGAGCCTGGGGGCAGGACTGGTCCAGCAGCTGGATTTTGATACTGCTTCAAGAAAACTTTATCACGGAGATTATCTGATCATGATGACGGACGGAGTTCTGGATGCACTTCCGGCAGAACGTGAGGAAGAGACCATGAAGGAGATCATCATGGATGTCCGGGAAAAAGAGCCCAGGGAGATCGGACGGGGGATACTGGAACGGGTTCTGGGATACAGTGATTATCATGCCAGAGATGATATGACAGTAGTTGTGGCAGGATTATGGAAGAAATAGAGCTTTTGGATACAGGAGAGAAAATGATCACACGTGTAAAAAAATATATCAGAGAAAATCAGATGCTGCAGACAGGAGATACCGTTGTGGCAGGGGTGTCCGGAGGCGCGGATTCCATAGCCATGCTCCACATCCTGAAAAGCCTTCAGGAAGAAATGGTTTTTTCCGTGGAAGTTCTCCATGTCCATCACGGGATCCGGGGAGAAGAGGCAGACCGGGATGAGCGTTTTGTGGAAAAAATCTGCCGGGACTGGGATATTCCTTTTTTTGCCAGGCATTATCCGAATGGAAGCTGGGAGAAGAAGAGACCGGAAGGATCGTCCGGAAACAGGCTTTTCAGGAAGAGAAAAAAAGGCTTGGGTTTTCCGGTGAAGCTGAGAATCGGGAGGCTGGACGGTTTCGGATCGCACTGGCACATAATCGCAATGATCTGGCAGAGACCATGCTGCACCATCTGGCAAGAGGAACCGGCATCCGGGGACTTTCCGGGATACAGCCTGCAAACGGAGAGATCATCCGGCCGGTTTTATGTTTAGAACGGCGGGAAATTGTCTATTATCTGAAGGAGAGAGGAATTCCTTATATCACGGACAGCAGTAATCTTTCCGATGAATATACCAGAAACCGGATCCGTAATCACATTCTTCCGGAAATGGAACAGAAGATCAACAAAAGAGCAGTGGAACATATGGCGGAGACAGCCAGGGTCCTTGCAGAAGCAGATTCCTACCTTCAGAAAAAAGGCAGGGAGCTTCTTGCACACTGCAAAAAGAAAAACAGCTATCTTCTGGATGAAATTTTTTTTGACGAAGATCCCATTATCAGGGAGTATGCAGTGATGGAGGCATTTGAGATACTGGCAGGGAAACGTAAGGATTTTACATCTCTTCATGTAGAACAGGTCCTTTCCCTGTGGAAAAAAGAAACCGGACGCTATATAAAACTTCCGGAGTGCATTCGGGCTGTGCGCCAGTACGGAGGCGTTTCCCTGGAAAAAACTGTCGGAGTGACCGACCGGGAACAACAGGTTTTTTCCGGAAA